>NZ_BAAAKW010000031.1:0-50142 GCF_039527955.1 Rhodoglobus aureus
GCTCCTTCGCCTTGTACTGCACATTCTCTCTACCCCTCGATCGTCCGACCACAACACACGCCCTCACATTCAGGGTGTTGCAACGATCACTGGAATCCAAGTCGTCGGATGCTCCGTGATATCGGTCACCCAAAGCTCATTCGGTGAGAGGCGGTAGAATTTGCGGTGGACGAGATCATCAGCGGTCGCAACCCCGTGCAGCCGCTTCACTTTCGCCAGCCCCGGCAGCCCCGGCAGCCCGACAATGCTCGCTTGGCTCATTAGAACAGCGACGAGCCGCTCGCTGACACGGACACCCATACCGAGGGTGAGCTCAGCATGCACTCGCCTGGAACCATAGGTTTGTCGGGACGCCGTGTGAACTTCGCGGATCAATCCGGTCAGCCACTGCCTGCGCATCTGCGTCCGGGAGATCGGCCTGTTCTTGTATCGGTAGTAGCCGGGGCTGCTGACGCCTAGGAGTCGGCAACACACTTTGGCCCGGTAGCCCGCCTCGATGAGAACATCGACTACCGGGTGAATCCTTTTGGGCCGGGACGATCCTCCCCGAGCAGCTTCGCCGCGACGTTGAGAATCTCGACCTCCTCCTCGAGTTGCCGGATCCGTTTCCTCGCTTTCGCCAGCTCGATACTCTCCGGCGTGGTGACACCGGGGCGTTCGCCTCGATCGATCTGGTCCTGGCGAACCCAGTTATGGATTACCGCAGCACTGACACCGAGCTCAACGGCAGCAGTCGTGATGGGTTTGCCAGCCCGAACGAGCGCAACAGCACGCATTCGGAACCCAGCAGGGAACGGTCGTGGCATGAGTGAAGCCTCTCAGAGCAAGCCAATCCTCACACCCTCACAGGTAACCAAACCGTGAGGCAGGTCGGCGTCGAAGCGCATGAACGTCGCGTAGCAATCTCGTTAGCCGAGGCGTTCATCGCGGAGCAGAAACGGAAGCTATCTGATGCTCGGATCGAAGACTACGACTACTTTTTCGAACTGAACAGAGCTATGACGCAGCTTGAGGCTCAGCGGGTGCCGGACAGCATCAATCGGATGCTCGAATCGGGTTCTTCTGGACGTGACAGTGGCACATCGATCGAGTTGTCCACGATGCACAATGGCGGCCAGATGGTTCAGCGGGCAGAAATGCCGTTAGAAATCAAAGTCGCCAATCGTGATTTTCTTTTGACCAAGAATGGGACCCAATACTCGCCGCGAGTTATCAACCCTGAATTCCCGAGTGGAAACGCAACAACCCAAAAGTGATGCAGTAAGACACCCGCAGTCTCCGCAAGGGGAGCTGCCGTTCGAGCTGGAATCTAGCGGCCCTTAACCTGGAATGGGATTGGGCGTTCTCCAAAAGTGCTCAACGATTTCAAGGCCACTAGAATTTAATGAAAGGGCCACAACTTGTGGTTCGCAATTCTCGATTTTGCCTAACGCGGGAGGGTCTGACTAGCCGATGAAACTAGGCTTCCGTCCGCGATTTCTTCGAGGCTCATCCCTTGAGCAGGTTGTTCGAGCGCCAACGCTGCGTACCGAGCGCCTCGTTCTGCGGCCGCATCGGCTCGAAGATGCTTCGCGCTGGTACGAGATCCAGTCATCTCCAGACGTGCTGGCATACACGTCTTGGCCGCAACGCGACGAAGCGCAGTCGCGCATCCACTTAGAGGAACGCACTAAGCAAGTGGTGCTGAGTCAGGCGAATGACTTCTTGGCGCTTGCCATTGAGCGCGATGGTGAGCTCATCGGAGACGTGGCGCTGCATTTACGCTCAGTAGTCAACGTCAGTCGCACGGCGGAGATCAGCTGGATCTTGCACCCCGACCATTACGGTCATGGCTTTGCCGCTGAGGCCGCCTCCGCAATGATGGATTTCGCGTTCGATCAGGTGAAAATCCAGTTGCTGGTCGCGCTCATCGAAGCTCCCAACGCAGCATCGATCGTGCTCGCCGAGCGTTTGGGCTTTCGAAAGATGACGCGTGATGACGACACACTTGGATACGTCGCCGGCAACCTGAGGGAATAAGCCGCGGTCTTACGAGAGGGCCGCCTCGTAGGCACATCTGAGTCTGATCGCCTACCCTGAAGCTAATGGACCATTCCCTGCTCAAACAGTTCGTCGCCGCTGGGCGACTACTTCACTTCGCGCACGCCGCTCGGTCGCTTGGCGTTCCGCGCTCGAGCCTTATCGCGGCCGTCAGATCCCTCGAGGGGCAGCTGGGGTACGCACTGTTTGACTCCACTGCCAGTTCGACCCAGCTCACGCCCGAGGGCGAAGCCTTTCTTCTCGATGCCGAGCGGCAACTAGACAAGTCGGCGAAATCTGCCGCAGCGTCCGTAGCAAAACCGGGTGGCAAAGCGAAGGCGTCAAAAGGCAAGGGGCGGGCACCAGCAGTAAAAGGTAAGTCCACGCCTGGTCGCAGGCGCCAATCACGGTAGTCGTCGAAGAACAGCTCAGGCCTGAACTCTTTTAATGATGCGCGGTCGGCAATTACGTCACCGTATGGCTCCCCGTCACCGAGGGTGTGCGCCAGCGCGCGGCCGAAGTAATGAAGAGCACGGCTGCGACTCGCAGCCAAGCTTGGAGTTAAGGCTGTCATCGGCTTCACTGGTTCAAGCATTGGGAAGTACGTAGCGATGTTCCCGCCCATCAGCAAAGAAACGATTGACGCGGGGTATCAAGACTTCTCTGGTGGTTGGAACCCGATCCTCGATATTTTCGATGAGGTCGGCGTGCGATTCGCGTATGAAGTGCACCCCTCAGAGATCGCCTTCGACTACTGGACGACAGTGCGCACCCTCGAAGCCGCTGGCCGCAGCCAGACGTTCGGCCTCAACTGGAACCCCAGCTTCCGCATGCTCAACCAGATCGGTTACGAGGGGCCTATCTCGGTGGAATGGGAGGACGCCGGAATGGATCGACTCATCGGAGCACCAGAAGCTCTCGAGTTTGTTCGCCGCCTCGCATTCGACCCGCCCGCGGCAGCATTCGACGCCGCCTTCAGCTCCAAGTAACTATGCTGAACTGTCGAGAGGAACGCGAGTGAACGCGGACGTGCGAGCTGAGCTCCGAGGGAACAACTTTGACGTTGTGCGACGCCGCAATCTCTCCATCCTTCTTGGCCGCGTGCACGCTGTCGGGGGAATCTCGCGGGCGCAAATGACGCGAGAGACCGGGCTGAACCGCTCAACGATCGCCGATCTGGTTGCCGAACTCGTGCAACTCGGTCTTGTCGTTGAGGCTGGCCCCGACCAAACAAGCCTGGTCGGGCGCCCCAGTTCTGTTGTGGTTCCGAGCGAAAACATTGTCGCCATCACCGTGAACCCGGAGGTGGATGCCGTAACGATCGGCCTCGTCGGGCTCGGTGGCCGCGTCATCCGCCAGGTTCGCTACGACACCGGTCGCGTGCTGAGTGCGCGCGAAGCGGTGAATATCTCGGCAGCAGTGATTGCGGGGATGAAGGGCGAACTCGATTCGAACTATCGCACAGTGGGCATTGGCATCGCTGCTCCTGCCCTGGTGCGTGAGAGCGACGGAGTTCTTTCGCTTGCCCCGCATTTGGGCTGGATCGATGAACCCATCGGCGACATGATGCGCGAAGCGACCGGCTATGTCGTCTATGTCGGCAATGATGCAAGCCTCGGTGCAATCGCCGAGTCGGTGCGCGGTGCCGGCGTTGATGGTCAGGAGCTGATCTACCTCAATGGTGGTGCCAGTGGTATCGGTGGTGGCGTGATCACGGGCGGTGCGCTCATGACCGGCACCTCGGGGTATGCCGGCGAAATCGGCCACACTCTCGTGAACACCAACGGTATTGACTGCCATTGTGGGGCCGTCGGATGCCTCGAAACTGAGGTGCGCCAAGAGCCGCTTCTTGAAGCGCTTGGCCTTGACCTCTCGCAGCCGGATCGCTTGGATGCACTGCTCAAGGAACGCTACGCCGCGGGTGACGGGGCCGTCGTCGAGATCGTTGACTACCAGATCAGCTTTCTTGCTCGCGCGCTCGCCAACGTTGTCAACATTTTCAATCCCGAGATCATCGTGCTTGGCGGGTTTCTGGCGTCGCTGCTTGAGGTGGCGGAAGAGTCCCTCACCCGACAGATGCGGCGTTCGGCGCTTGAAGAACCCGGGCTCGCCGTGCGCTTCGTCAAAGCGACGTTCGGCGATGAGATCCTGACACTCGGTGCTGCAGAGCTTGTGTTTTCTCACTTGATTGCCGACCCCGCGGCGACGATGCGGCCAGCTAGGGGAGCCGCCGTTGTGGACGCCGCCGTTGCGGCATCCACTTCTCCGACTCCGGGCGCAGAAACGCACCCTGCTTAGCCCTATTGCTCTCTGAGGGGCGCTGCTAGCGTGGCACTCACACCGTCGAAAGGGAGCGCCCCATGTCAAAGAAGACATATTCTCCGGAGCAGCAGGTTGATCGGCTGCGCATTTACAACATCGTGGCGGGCAGTCTGCATCTTCTGCAGGCCATTGGATTTGCGGTTGTGCTCACGATGCTCAGTTCTCAGGTTTTGTTTGCGGTGACGGCGGACTACCTCGCGGGTCCTCCCGGAGCGCCGATCCCTCCTGAGCGCGTGACCGTATTTGAAGTCAACATCGGCATCGGTGTCGTTGTGTTTCTCGCGCTCAGTGCCGTGTTCCACTTCCTTATTTCGAGCCCATGGTTCTTCGGTCGCTACAAGACTGGCCTTCTCGAGAGCCGCAACTATTTCCGCTGGACGGAGTACTCGCTGAGTTCCTCCATCATGATCTGGCTCATTTTGGCCATCAACGGAGTAACCGATATCGCAGCACTGTTTGCAGTGTTTGCTGTGAACGCTGCAATGATCCTCTTCGGTGCTCTGCAGGAAAAATACGAGCAGCCGGGCTCTGGAGGGCTTCTGCCGTTTATCTTTGGTTCGATGGTGGGCATCGTGCCGTGGATCCTCATCCTGATCTACTTCTTGCGCCCCGGAAGCGCAAACGAGGTTGCTGCACCCGGCTTTGTAGTCGGCATCGTCATTTCGCTGTTCCTGTTCTTCAACACGTTCGCGATCAACCAGTGGCTGCAGTACAAGCAGATTGGCAAGTGGAAGAGCTACCTGCAGGGTGAGCGCACCTACATCACCCTCAGCTTGGTCGCCAAGACTGCTCTTGCTTGGCAGGTGTTCTCTGGCGCGATCATCCCGGCAATTACGGGATGACGCTGAGGCGCTACTAACGCATTGCGAACGCAGAAACGCACCCCGAGCAAAGCTGTTGGGGTGCGTTTCGGGGTTGTGTGTGGAGAGCGTTAGATGCGAACGATTGCCTTGCCGATGTTTGCGCCGTTCATCATGCCGGTGAAAGCCGCGAACGCGTTGTCGATGCCATCGGCGATGGTCTCGTCGAAGACGATCTTGCCTTCGCCAAGCCACCCCTGCATTGCGGCACCGAACTCAGGCGCGAGGTGGAAGTAGCTGCCCATCGTGAAGCCCTTGATGGTCAGACCACGGGTCACGATGTTGGCGCTGTTCTTGATGCCCTCATCCTTGCTGTTGATCATAGACATGACGCCGCAGACCGCGACGCGGCCGCCGTCCTTGAACGCTCCGAGTGCTGCCGAGAGGTGGTCGCCACCCACGTTGTCGAAGTAGACGTCGATTCCGTCGGGTGCTGCAACATCCAGCTGGCCAGCAATGTCGCCATTCTTGTAGTTGAAGGCGGCGTCGTAACCGTACTTGCTGGTGAGAAGTGCGACCTTCTCGTCGGTGCCGGCGCTGCCGACGACGCGTGCTGCGCCGAGGAGGCGAGCGATCTGACCAACCATGGTGCCGACTCCACCGGCTGCACCAGAAACGAAGACGGTGTCGCCTTCCTTGATGTGAGCGATCTGGGTGAGGCCAGTCCAGGCGGTGATTCCGGTGATGCCGAGAACACTGAGGAACAGCGACGGCGAGATGCCAGGAACGTTGGGGAGTGCCGTGAATTGTCCGGCGGGAGCCTGCGCGATGTCGCGCCATCCGAGCTGGTGCTGCACAAGGGTGCCGACAGGCAGTGACGCATCGTTCGACTCGATGACTTCACCAACGGCTGCGCCGCCCATGGTCTCGTTGAGGTTGAAGGGAGCAATGTACGAGCGGCCCTCGTTCATGCGGCCACGCATGTAGGGATCGACCGAAAGGAATGAGTTGCGCACGCGAACGTCGCCGTCGGCCAACTCGGGTAGTTCGACCTGAACCTTGACGACGTTCTCATTCGTCGGCTCACCGGTGGGGCGTGAGGCGAGTTGCCACTGGGTGCTCGTGGTGGTGCTCATGTAAATCTCCTTGAATTCTGAGAGTGGTGAAGAGGGGAAAACGCGTGGTCGTTATGACTTGTCGACGACGATGCGCTCAGCGACGGCGACGGATGATGCGGGGTTCTGTCCGGTGTAGAGCTGGCCGTCGACTACGACGTACGAAGCGAAGGGCTCTGGAGCCTTGGAGTAGTCCGCGCCTAGTTCGACCAAGCGAGTTTCTACGAGCCACTTGGCTTTGTCGGCCAAGCCGCTGAGCTCTTCTTCGCTGTTCGCGAACCCGGTCATCTTGCGACCCTTGAGAACCCATTCGCCGGTCGCCTTGTCGTTCGCGGCGAGGAGAGCTGCGGGGGCGTGGCAGAGCACTCCGAGGGTGGTGTTCGACTTGACGGCTTCGACGATGAGTTGTCCTGAGTCGTCGTCGACGGCGAGGTCTTCCATGGGGCCGTGGCCGCCGGGGTAGAAGATCACGTCGTAGTCACCGGCGTTGACGGCATCCAAACGAAGCGGGTTCTTCAGGACATTCTGCAGACCAGCGATGCGTGCTTCAAAGTCAGAGAGACGCTCGGCTGAACCTACGCCGCCTTCGCTGAGGCTCACGACGTCAAAAGTGGGGGCGACACCTGCGGGGCTGGCGACCTGAATCTTCCAGCCGGCTTCAGTGAAGATGCGGTACGGCTCGAGGAATTCTCCGGCCCAGACACCGGTGGGGTGCTGTGTGCCGTCGGCGAGTGTCCAGTGTGATGCAGCCGAGAGAACCATTAGTACTTTTGTCATGCCAACTCCTTACGAAACCGTTTGGCTTCTTACCAAACCAATTGGTTCGACAGTACGTCGGCGTGTAAGCTAAGTCAAACCATCCGGTTCGATTTGGAGGTGTTTGGTGGTTTCGACAGAAATGCCGCGTGATCAACTCCGTGGCCGCGAAACAAAACAGCGCGTACTAGAGGCCGCAGCGGCCGAATTCGCCGAGTACGGTGTCGCCGGTGCGCGCATCAATCGCATCGCAGAAACAGCAAAAGCGAGCAAGGAACGCATCTACGCCTGGTTCGGCGACAAGGATGCGCTCTTTGACCATGTCATGCAGATCGGCCTCGACCGACTCGCCCAGGCGGTGCCCATCGACGCAGACCTCGTCGAATACACCGTGCGACTACACAACTACTTCGTGAACGACCAGAGCGCTCAGCGCGTCACCATGTGGGCGTGGCTGCACGACGCCGAAACCCTCGGCACCTTCTCTGAGGGGCGAGTTGAGGGCTACCGCCACAAGCTCGACGTCATCCGCGAAGCCCAAGATCGTGGTGTCGTCGATGGCTCCTGGAAGCCCGAAGAGCTGCTCGCCATGCTGCTCGCGGTGGCCAGCAACTGGGAGCGTGCGCCCGCCGAACTGCGGAGCATCGGATGCGCTGAGTTCGCCGGAAGCGAGAAAGCCCGCTGTGATTCCGTACGCGAAGTTGCGCGTCGCCTCGTTGAGCCGCGCGGCTAGAGCGCGCCGCTGACGACGGCGGCTGCTTCGGGCTACGACTCGAGCGTAAGCGCTGCTTAGCCCGTCGGCCGCGATGTGCTCGAGCGCACGATGAGGTCGTAACCGAGCGGGATGTTGCCGGGCACTTCCGCGTGCTTGCCGGGCCTCAGCTCATTCATGAGAATATCGACCGCGTGCTCGCCCTGCGCTCGCGGGTACTGGGCGATGGTGGTGAGTCCGAAAAACTCAGAGAGCTCATGGCCGTCGATTCCAATGATGGAAACGTCGCGAGGCACAACCAACCCCAGATCGCGCGCGGCCAGAATGCAGCCGATGGCCATCTCGTCCGCGGCAGCAAAAATGGCGGTGGGGCGACTGCGCGGGTTTCCGAGAAGCTGTTTGGCAGCGTGATAACCACCCTCGATCGTGAAATCAGCGCTCGTAAAGTATTCGGGGCGGGGTTCGATCCCAGCCTCGCGAAGGGCAAGTTCGTAACCAACGCGACGGTTGGTGGGAATGTGAAAGTCGAGGTCATACGTCTCTGAACCACCCACGTGAGCAATGCGCTCATGGCCCAGCGCCAATAAGTGTTCAGTGGCGAGACGAGAAATCGCCACATCATCCACGGTCAACGTACGCACACCCTCGATGGGCCCGCCCACACCAACAACGGGTTTGCCGAGAGCGTGCAAGCTGGCAACTTCGACTGGCGAGAGCTCAAGCGAGATGGCGATGATGCCGTCGATGCGCTGTCGCTGGAGGAACACATCAAACACGCTGTCGCGCTCGCCGCCGCCACCAGACAGGTTGTAGAGGGTCACGTCGTAGCCATGCCGCATCAACGCCTGCTGGGCACCTTCCACCGCCGAGATGAAAAACCAGCGTGCCAAATAGGGCACGATGAGCCCAACGTTTTTGGTGCGCCCCGAAGCCAAGCTCGATGCGCTCGACGAGACGACATAACCAAGCGCGGTAGCGGCATCCGCAACCTTCTCGCGGGCGGCGGCCGAAACGGGGCCATTGCCACTGAGCGCGCGCGACACCGTTGCCGTTGATACGCCAGCGCGCTGGGCAACGTCTTCGATGCTCACCATCAGTTGCCCTTCGTTGGATGCTGACGAGAATGGATGGCGACCGACAGTAAGCGCGCCGTTGACAATTCTATCGACCAGCACCCCGCCGGGGGTGCTGGTCTAGGCTCGCAGCCACACTGTCGTGTCCGCGGGCAGTTCTTCGCCGCCGAGTGCGCCGCTAGAAAGCAGCACCTCGCCGGCAGGCAGGGGCACGGCGATGTCACCCGTGTTGGCGTAGACGAGTACGTCACCATTGCGCAGGGCGAGCACCTTGTTGGCGCCAGTGCCGGTACCGGCGTCGAGCCATTCAAGCTCGCCGGTGCCGAGTTCGTGGGCACGGCGAAGCGCGAGCGCTCGCGTGTACATCGTGAGCGTCGAATTGCGGACGTTGCGCTGCGCATCGCGGGCGAGAGGTGCCCAGTCTGCGGGTTGCGGCAACCACGTGGCATCCGAGGGCCCGAAGCCGTAGGCGGGGGAGTCGGACTCCCAGGGGATCGGCACGCGGCATCCGTCTCGACCGTAACGCTCGCCGTTGGTGCGGAACCAGGTGGGGTCTTCGCGGGCCTCATCGGGCAGATCGATTACTTCTGGCAGACCAAGCTCTTCGCCCTGATAGATGTAAGCGCTGCCGGGGAGGGCGAGCATGAGTGCCGTGGCGGCACGGGCTCGACGCAGCCCCAACTCGGGAATCGGAAGACCGGCAGAGTTTGGGCCAATGCCGTGCCCCTGCGGGTTCGCTGCCGTGAGCGCCAGCCGTGAGGCATGGCGCACAACATCGTGGTTCGAGAGCACCCACGTGCTGGGCGCGTCAACGGCAGAAAAAGCACTGATCGACGCATCGATGACTGCGCGCAACGGTTCGGCAGCCCACGGAGTTTCGAGATACGGAAAGTTGAAGGCCTGGTGCATTTCATCCGGGCGCACCCAGTTGGCCATGTCGGTAAGGGGGTCAACCCACGCCTCGGCAGCAAGAATGCGCTCGCCCGCGTAGCTATTCAGGATCTCGCGCCACTCTCGATAGATCTCGTGCACACCATCCTGAGCCCAGAACGGTGCTCGGGATGCTGCGAGGTCGTCGGCCGCAATGTCGGCGTCGGCAGCGGTGCCGGCTCCGCCCATGCTGCCGCCTGCGACCGGAGGAGTCCAGTCGGGGAGGCCGTCGGCTTTGATCATGCCGTGGGCGACATCCACTCGGAATCCGTCGACGCCACGGTCGAGCCAGAAGCGAAGTACGTCTTCGAATTGGCGACGAACCCAGGCGCTGTTCCAATCGAGATCGGGCTGGGTGCTGTCGAACAGGTGAAGGTACCACTGGCCGGGGGTGCCGTCAGGGTTTTCGGTGCGAGTCCAGGCTTTGCCGCCAAAGACGGAATCCCAGTTGTTGGGCGGTAGTTCGCCGTTCTCACCGCCCCCGTCGCGGAAAATGTAGCGGGCACGTTCGTCGCTGCCGGGTGCCGCTGCAAGGGCTTCTTGGAACCAGCGATGATCGCTTGAGGAGTGGTTGGGAACGAGGTCGACGATCACGCGGAGGTCGAGTTCATGCGCGCGCGCCGTCATCGAATCGAAGTCGTCAAGCGTGCCGAAAAGCGGGTCGACATCGCAATAGTCGGCGACGTCATAGCCGGCATCCCGCTGCGGAGAAGTGTAAAAAGGCGAGAGCCAAACCGCATCGATGCCGAGTTCGGCCAGAGCGGGGAGTCGGTCACGAATGCCGCGCAGATCGCCCATTCCATCACCGTTAGCGTCGGCAAACGACCGCGGATAGATCTGATAAATCACGGCGGAACGCCACCATTGGCTGTTCAGGAGAACGCTAGTCATAGCCGCTACAGTATCGCTTTCTTCCAGAATATCTAAGCGCTTGCACATACGTCGTTCTCATTTCTCCTTGAAGAGTCCTGCAATTCGGTAACGAACACTTGCCGAAGCGCCCTACTAAGAGGTATACATGGAAGCGCCTGCAGTTTGCAATGCTTTCACTGACGAAAGGCAGCACCAATGAGGGTGAACAACAAAGGACTGTGGGCCGCAGGCGCGCTTGCAGTTACTGCATCGCTGGCGCTATCCGGATGCACAGCAGCATCCGACACAGCAAATAATGGCTCCGGTAACGGCGGCTCGCTCACTGTTTGGGTCGATGCAGACCGTGCCAGTGTTCTGAAAGACGCCGCAGCAGACTTCACCGCCGAGACCGGCGTAGAGGTCAAGCTCGTCCAAAAAGAATTCGGTGACATTCGTGACCAGTTCATCGCCCAAGCACCAACAGGCAAGGGCCCCGACATCGTGATCGGTGCCCACGACTGGCTCGGTACGTTCGTGACCAACGGCGTCGTTGCGCCCGTCGAGCTCGGCGACAAGTCGGATGCCTTCCAAGACGTAGCAATCACCGCAATGAGCTACGACGGACAGGTTTACGGCGTTCCGTACTCGATCGAGAACATCGCACTCGTGCGCAACACGGCCCTCGCGGCTAGCACTCCGGCGACCTTCGACGAGATGATCACCATGGGCGAGGCTGCAGGAACCGAGTACCCGTTCCTGGTCGGACTCGACCCTGAAGCGGCCGACCCGTACCACCTTTACCCCTTTCAGACCTCGTTCGGTGCCCCCGTTTTCGGCACCGCCGCTGACGGAAGCTACGACTCTGAGGCACTCGAAATCGGCAACGCCGGTGGCGAGGACTTCGCGGCCTGGCTCGCAAAGCAGGGTGCAGCAGGAGTACTCAACACCAACATCACCGGCGACCTTGCCAAAGAGAAGTTCGTTGCCGGCGAATCGCCCTTCTACCTGACCGGGCCGTGGAACGTGCCCGCAGCAGTCGAAGCAGGCATCGACGTAGCAATCGAACCGATCCCCTCCGCTGGTGGTGAAGATGCGCAGCCGTTCGTGGGTGTGCAGGGCTTCTTCGTGAGCTCCAAGAGCGAAAACGCTCTTGCAGCTAACGAGTTCATCGTGAACTACATGGGTAGCGAAGATGTGCAGACCGCGCTGTTTGAGGTTGGCGGACGCGCTCCAGCGCTCACGGCATCCTTCGAAGCAGCAAGCGCAGACCCGATCGTTGCCGGATTCGGCGCCGTCGGTGAAAACGCAGTCCCCATGCCCTCGATCCCGGCAATGGGAGCCGTGTGGGAGTTCTGGGGCGTAACTGAAGCCGCCATCATCAACGGTGGCGACCCCGCGACGCTCTGGCAGAAGATGTCAGGCGACATTCAGACCGCTATCGCTGGATAGCGCACAGTGGCCGCCCGTCTGCAAGCGGGCGGCCACTTCATCCCCCTTTAGCAACTCGGGTGCTGCGGTCACGAATTGCAGCCCACCCCGCCCGCTGTTGACGACACGCAGCGCCTGAATGAACCGCACGACTTCAACGGAGAATCCCTGTGACAACACCCCCCGCGACTGATCCTGGCCCCATTCGGCAGTCCGCCCGCGCCAAGCGTGCGACCCGAATTGCGGATGCCGCAGCGGGCGGGTGGAAGCTGGTCGCCATCAAGATCTTGGCCCTCGGTGTCGTTGACGCGATCGCGATCTTTGCGTTGTTCGTGCTCGTTCGCGGCCAGGACTGGCTTATTGCCGGTCTCGTCGTTCTGGTCACCCTGATCGTCAACTGGATCTACTTCTCCCGCGGCAAGCTCCCGGCCAAGTATCTGGCGCCGGGACTGATCTTCTTGGCCATCTTCCAAATCTTTGTGTTGCTCTACTCGGGCTACATTGCCTTCACCAACTACGGGACCGGCCACAACTCGACGAAAGCGGATGCGGTCAACTCGTTGCTGTTGTCGTCGCAGAACAGGGTCGCGGATTCGCCAAACTACCGGCTAACGGTGCTCGAACAACTCGGAGAGCTTTCCTTCCTCGTCACCGAACCAGACGGCAGTGTGAGCATCGGAGGCAACGAGCGTCCCCTTGAGGACGTGACCAACGCCCGCCTCGAAGGCGGCATTGCGGTGGGTCTCGACGGCTACACAAGTCTCGGCTTTCAAGACATCCTCGGCCGCCAAAGTGCAATTGCTGCGATCAGCGTTCCCCTCACCGATGACCCCAACGACGGGATGCTGCGCACGCCTGACGGCTCGAGTGCCTTCCTCTACACTTCATCGCTCGATTACGACGAAGATGCCGGCACGATGCGTGACAAGAACTCCGGCATCACCTACTCCGATATCGGCACAGGTGCGTTCACCTCAGATGGAGGCCAAGAGCTGCTGCCGGGATGGAAAATTGAGGTCGGGCTCGACAACTTCGTTCGCGCATTCACTGTGGAATCCATCCGTGGCCCGCTAATCAGCGTCACCATCTGGACCTTCGCATTCGCGTTCCTGTCGGTGTTCACGACCTTCGCGCTTGGACTGTTTTTGGCGATCGTCTTCAACGACAAACGCATGAAGAGCCGCAAGTACTACCGCATCATCATGATCCTGCCCTACGCCTTCCCCGGCTTCCTCTCGGCGCTCGTGTGGGCCGGAATGATGAACCAAGAGTTCGGTTTCATCAATACAGTGCTGTTGGGCGGCGCCGAAGTCCCCTGGCTGACGAATGAGTGGTTGGCCAAGGGGTCGGTGCTCTTCGTTAACCTGTGGTTGGGCTTTCCGTACATGTTCTTGGTGACGACGGGTGCGCTGCAGGCGATCCCCGAAGAGCTCACCGAAGCAGCAACAGTGGATGGTGCGAAACCGTGGGCGATCTTCCGTTTCGTGAAGCTGCCCCTGCTGCTTGTCTCGGTCGCACCTCTCCTGATCTCGTCGTTCGCGTTCAACTTCAACAACTTCAACCTCATCTACATGCTCACCAATGGTGGACCACGTGATGTGTCGGCGGGGGTGAATGTGGGCGCCACCGACATCCTCATCTCGATGGTATACAAGGTTGCCTTCGTTGGCGCCAACCGCGACTACGGGCTCGCCAGTGCGTTCGCGATCATCATCTTCCTGCTGGTGGCGGGTATTTCGATTATCAGTTTCCGTCGCACCAAGTCGCTTGAGGAGCTGAACTGAGATGACCACGACAACTCACGAACACGATCCGGATGCCGTCGTAGTCGGTCACCCGCGTCGCTCATTCAAACGGTGGGCGCGCGAGACCGGCTGGCGTCATCTCATCGGAATTGTCATGTCGATCTTCGCGGCATTCCCGTTGCTGTATGTCTTTAGCGCGTCGCTAAACCCGGGCGGCACCCTCGTCACGGCCAACTCGTTATTCTCGAGTTTCAACTTCGGGAGCTACGTCGACCTCTTCAACCGACCGCAGCAGCCCTACGCTGCGTGGTTCGGAAACACACTGCTGATCGGCGGCATCTCCTCAATCGGCACCGTGTTCCTGGGCGCCCTCGCGGCGTATGCATTTTCCCGCATGCGCTTCATTGGGCGTCGCGTTGGATTGCTGACGCTGCTGCTCGTTCAGATGTTCCCGCAGCTGCTCGCAGTAGTTGCCATCTTCCTGCTGCTCTCGGGAATCTCCGAAATTTTCCCGGGGATCGGACTCAACAGTCAGATCGGGCTCATCATGGTCTACCTGGGTGGCGCGCTCGGAGTGAACACCTACCTGATGTACGGGTTCTTCAACACGGTGCCGTCATCCATCGATGAGGCAGCAAAGATTGACGGTGCCGGTCATGCGCGCATCTTCTTCACGATCATCCTGCGTCTCGTAGCCCCGATCTTGGCGGTTGTCGGGCTGCTGTCATTTGTGGGAACGACGAGCGAGTTCGTGATCGCCAGCATCGTGCTGATCGACCCAGACAAGCAAACCCTCGCGGTAGGGCTGTATCAGTTCGTCTCGCAAGAGTTCTCACGCAACTGGAGCATCTTCGCCGCCGGTGCCGTGCTCGCGGCCATCCCCGTGATGACCCTGTTCTTGTTCCTGCAGAAATACATTGTCGGCGGTCTGACCGCAGGAAGTGTGAAGTAATGGATGCCCTCCTCCCGCACCACGACGGCTCAGCACTGCACGTCTCTACGCAGACCCCCGCGCTCGGCGACATCGTCACGATTCGCCTTCGCGTGCCTGTCGCTTATGGCCCGCTGAAGGCAGTGCGGGTTCGCGAGAATCCCGACCATGAACCCCGCTGGACGGATGCTCGCCTCACTGGCTCTGCTGCCGGCTGGGATTGGTGGCAGGCCGAGATTGTGGTGTCGAACCCGCACCACGGGTATCGGTGGCTGCTGGTGCACGAGAGTGCTGGCGGGCACGCGGGCGCTGGTGGCAATGCCGGTCGCGTCGAGTGGCTCAATCAGAGCGGCCTGCACTCGATCGAGACGCTCGACTCCGAAGACTTCACTCTGCTCGCAACCCCGGCCGCTCCGGAGTGGTTGGCCGAGACGGTCATGTACCAGGTGTTCCCCGATCGCTTTGCCCGGTCATCCGCGGCGGATGCGCACCCCACCCCCGAGTGGGCGATTGCTGCTCGGTGGGATGAACCGGTCGACCCTGTGCTGCCGGGTCGTTCGCAACAGTTCTATGGGGGAGACCTCGATGGCATCCGCGAACACCTCGATCACTTGCTGTCGCTCGGCGTGACGATGTTGTACCTGACGCCGGTCTTCCCCGCCCGCTCGAACCATCGCTATGACGCCTCGAGCTTTGTGGATGTCGATGAACTGCTGGGCGGGCGCGATGCGCTGATCCGTTTGGTGGAGGAGGCTCACGCTCGCGGTCTCAAGGTCATCGGTGACCTCACGACGAATCATTCGGGTGATGCGCACGAATGGTTCCAGGCCGCGCTCGGCAAGCCAGACGCGGCGGAGGGCGACTTCTACTACTTCACGAACGACGAGCACACCGAGTACGTGGGCTGGTTGGGCACCCCGACGCTTCCCAAGTTCAACTGGAACTCGCCAGAGCTGCGTCGCCGTTTCATCGAAGGCGATGACTCGGTGGTTGCCCACTGGCTGAAGGCGCCATACAACTTTGACGGTTGGCGCGTGGATGTTGCGAACATGACCGGTCGCATGGGTGCCGAGGATCTCAACGAGGAAGTGCGGCAGATCACGCGCCGCACCATGGAGGCCGTGAATCCTGACACCGTCCTGCTCGCCGAATCGACGAACGATGCCGCGAGCGATCTGCAGGGCGATGCGTGGCACGGGGCGATGACGTACCCGTCATTCACGCGCCCGGTCTGGGGTTGGCTCACCGAACCCGGCGACACCTCTCATGTGACAGCGGATGGCTCGATTGACCCTGAGGCGTGGTTCTTTGGGCAGCCGATTGGTGGCATCCCGAACTACAGCGCCCGCGACTTTGCCGAAATGACGGTGCGGTTCACCGCGAACATCCCGTGGCGCATTCGTGTCGGAAATATGAACCCGCTCAACACTCATGACACTGCCCGGTTCCGCACGCATGCGCCCGCGGAAAACATGCCGCTTGCTCTCGCCCTCTCCGTCACTCTGCCGGGTGTGCCCGTCGTGTTCGCCGGCGACGAGTTTGGTCTCAGCGGCGACGACGGCGAAATGTCTCGCACCCCGATCCCGTGGGGAAGCGAAACCGACTCCACCGTCGCACCAACCCTCGAGCTCTATCGCGAACTGATCGCGCTGCGCCGAAGCGTTCCCACCCTCTCGCACGGCGGCCTGCGCTGGCTGCACGTCGCCGATGACGCCCTCGTATTTGTGCGAGAAGACGTCGATGCCACGGTTCTCGTGGTGGCCGCGCGCTCGCCGCTGACCGTGACGCTCCCGCCGAATGCGCTGGCTGCGACGGGTCTGGCGGCGAACGACGGCGCTGCTGCGAGCGGGGCGGATGTCACGATCCCCTCGTTCCTCGCCGGCGATGCGACTCTGGCATCCACTGCCGCCGGGCTCACGCTCTCCGCGGCCGCCCGCACGTGCGCTATCTGGACTCTGCCCGGCGTCGAGGTGTCGGTGTAGCGCGAATCCTTGCACATTTCGCGCGAACCTCGCGCAGTGTGGTGGAGCCGGTGTTAGGTTCTGCTTGTCGCTAACGTGAGCGGCCAGGGAGAGCAGGGTGGAATGCGTTTCGTCGCAGTCGCAACTCAGCTTCGCACGGAGATCTTTCGGCGCTTAGGTATCGAGAGCCTCTGGTTCTTGGGGGCGCTAGGTCTTGCGCTGTTCGTCGTGACGTACCTCGCAGGATCTGCCGGCCGGGGCGAGCTGATGTTCCTCGACGGCGACTCCATGGTTGTGCCGCTGTTTTCACGGTCGGTCCTTGAGGGGACCGCGAGTAACTGGGCGATGTCGGCGGTGCTGTTCGTGCCGGAGATCCTTATGTTCCTTGGCCTTTTGCTGACCGACCGCGGCATCCAAGAGGCACAATTTCTTGCCGCAGTCCTGAACTTCGTGGGGCTCTATCTCGTCTTTCGGGTGGCCGCAGTCACTGTCGCCAAGGGAAACCGGGCCGCGCTCGCCGCGACGGCAGGCTTCGTGGCGGTGTGTCTTCTCGCACTGGCGGAGGGCGACGGTGACGGCGACAGCCTGCAACTTGCCTCGCTGCTCGCAATGAACACTTACTATGCCGCGACCGTCCTCGGCGCGGTTCTCACGGTCGGACTCACGCGCCGCATTGTCGCTAGCAGTTCGCCGCAGCGAGTGCCCGCGATACTGATGTTCGTCGTCGCAACCGTGTCGGTGTTCTCCAATCCGCTCTATCTCGCTTGGGTCACCGCCCCGCTCGTGGTCATTGTGCTCGTCGTTTGCGCTGGAGCCGCGTGGGGGCGGGCTCCTGTGTGGGCCATCGCCGCACTCATCGGCGGCTCTGTGCTCGGATACTTGCTGCGGATTCCGTTGGCGCCGTGGATCGTAGCGAACCCCGATAACTACTTTCAGCCGACACGATCGCGCGGATCGTTCGCCTACTACTGGTCTCTCCTCGTCGAGCGACTCTCGAGCCCGGCCGGTGTTCTCGCGGTTGCTGTGGTGATTGCGCTGACCCTGCTTGGCGCTTGGCTGACGGTGCGTTCGCTGCGTCAGGGTGCAATTGCTTCGGCCGTTCTGGCGGCGTATTCGTGGTTTGCTCCGATGGCGACCACTATAGGGTTCATCCTGATGGGCACCGAAGCAGCGCGCTACTTGCAGCTGTGGGCTTTTGCGCCGGCACTCGCGCTTGTTGTTCTTGTTGCGGATGCTCGGCCTGCGAAGCTTGCAGCGATGCCGTGGCGGCGACTCGCGGCTCTGGCTGCCATCCCGGCGTTGCTTGGTGGCGTCATGTTCGTCGTCGCACTCCCGGCAGCGGTCGAGCGGGCATCCGTGGCAGATCCCTCTCTTGCGTGTGCGGTCGACTGGGTGAACCAATCGGGCGAGGTTGGTGCTGGACAGTTCTGGAGCGTGCGAGCGGTCAAGACTCATGTGGCCGATCCGGCCCAACTCATTCAGGTCGATTTTGCACTCCGCGACTACGCGTGGCTCGTAGATCGAGCAGATTTCGCTCAGTCCGCGGTGTCATTTCTGATCGTTGACAACCAGAGCGGTGCCTTCACGCTTCCTCCTGGCGCAGAAGATCTGCCCTCGACCACGATCGATTGCGGTCGCTTCCAGATCGTCGACTACAGCCCGGCGAGCATTACTCGGCCGTAACGTCGATCAGCACCTTGCCGACCGCTCCGCCTTCGACCATGGCGTGGGCATCCGAAGTGTGCGCAAGGTCGAAACGGTGGAGGGGTAATCCGGTCTCGTCGCCCACGGCTAGCGCACCGTCGTCGAGTGCAACATTGATGGCCTCTGCTGCCGCGCGAATGGCATCCGATCCCACCGTGTAGAGCAGCACGAACTGGTAGCGCACGTTGAGCGCGAAATGGCGGCGAACGTCGAGGGTCACGAGGTCGCCGCCGTTGTTGGCGTAGACGGCAATCGAGCCGCGATTGCGGATGACGGCGAGGTCAAGGTCAGAATTTTGCGCCGGGGCGACTTCGACGATGAGGTCGACGCCATCGGGTGCAATCTGTCGAATCTGCTCGACGATGTCGGCGTCGGTATAGGTGAACACGTGCTCTGCACCGGCAGCCGTCGCGAGTGCGGCCTTCGCTGGCCCGCTCACGGTGGTGATGACGGTTGCTCCTGCCCAACGCGCGAGTTGGATCGCCGCGTGACCAACCGCGCCAGCACCACCGGCGACGAGCACGACCTTGTCGGCCAGAGCGGTCGGATGCAGCCGGTCTGGCCCGTCTTCGGCAACAGTCAGCGCGCGATATGCCGTGATCGCGGGAACACCGAGGCTCGCGCCTTGGTCAAAGCTGGCGTTGGCGGGCAGGGCGAAGACCCGTTCTGCCGGAAGCACGGTGGCTTCCTGGCTCGTGCCGCTGCTCGCACGTTGATAGGCGGCGAGCGCTAGCCACACACGATCGCCGACGCTCACATGCTGCACGTCAGAGCCGATCGCCTCGACGATACCGGCGCCGTCTTGGCCGGGCACGACGTCATCGAAGGGCAACGCCTGGCCGGGGGCCGCACCCCGGCGCGACTTCCAGTCAGTGGGATTCACACCGCTCACCACGATCCGCACACGCACCTCGTCGGGCCCGGGTTCGAGCACCGGCCGATCAACGAGCTGAAGTACGGAGGGGTCACCGGTCTCGCGGTAGACAATTGCTTTCATGACAAAGCCAACATGACTGCGCTGCGGGATATTTCCCCCACCGCTAAAACCGTCGCGTCGACGATTCGCTAGACCGCGATCGACTCCCGCGCCGCAATAAATGCCTCAACGCAGCGAGTGATGTCCTCGCTTGAGTGCCCGGCCGAGACCTGCACGCGGATACGGGCTTTGCCGAGCGGCACGACGGGGAACGAGAAAGCGATCACGTAGACGCCGTGCTCGAGCAGAGCATCCGCCATGGCAACAGCTTCGTGCTCGTCAGCGAACATGACCGGAATGATTGGATGCTCACCTGGCAGTAGCGTGAACCCGGCCTCAGCCATCCCGCTGCGAAACTGTTCAGCATTCGCCGTGAGCTTGGCGCGGCTCTCGGCCCCTTCGGCCACGAGGTTGAGCGCTTCGATCGAGCCGGCCACCACGGAGGGCGCGACGGCGTTCGAGAAGAGGTAGGGGCGGGCGCGCTGGCGCAGCAATTCTACGATCTCGGAGTGGGCACTGATGTAGCCACCGGAGGCCCCTCCGAGTGCCTTGCCGAGGGTGCCCGAGATGATGTCGACCCGGTCGGAGACACCGCAGTGTTCGGGGGTTCCAGCGCCGGTTTCGCCGACGAAGCCGACGGCGTGGGAGTCATCGACCATGACCATGGCGTCGTACTGTTCGGCGAGGTCGCAGATCGCTTCGAGGGGAGCGAGGTAGCCGTCCATCGAGAAGACTCCGTCGGTAACGATGAGGCGGCGGCGGGCATCCTTCGCGGCAATCAGCTGGGCTTCGAGGTCGGCCATGTCGCGGTTCTTGTAGCGGTAGCGGGCGGCCTTCGAGAGGCGCACGCCATCGATGATCGAGGCATGGTTGAGCTCATCAGAAATCACCGCATCCTCGGCGCCCAACAGCACCTCAAAGATGCCCCCGTTGGCGTCGAAACAGGAGGGGAACAGGATGGTCGCCTCCATGCTCAGCAGGGCCGAAAGCCGATTCTCCAACTCGACATGCTGGGTCTGGGTGCCGCAGATGAAGCGCACACTCGCCATCCCGAAACCCCAGTCGTCGAGAGCTTCTTTGGCTGCAGCCACGAGGCGCGGATGATTGGCGAGACCCAAGTAGTTGTTGGCGCAGAAGTTGAGCACCGGCTTCCCTGCCGATTCCACGTGGGCCGCCTGGGCGGTGTCGAGCTGGCGCTCCGTTTTGTAGAGGCCCGCCGAGCGGATCTCGCCGAGGGTCTCGTTGAGCTGTTCGCGAACTGTTCCGTACATGATGTTCTCCTAAAAAGTGGGGCCTGCCGCACAGGATGGTGGGGCGAGGTCGCGTGTGGGGGCGGTGGCGGGTGCGGCGCTACGACCAGTCGATGATGACCTTGCCGCCATTGCCCTTGCGGGCGGTCGCGAATGCTTCTTCCCAACGCTCGGCAGGGAATCGGTCGGTGACGACGGCTGAGACATCCAAACCGGTGTGCACCATGGCGTTCATGGCGTACCAAGTCTCGAACATTTCGCGACCGTAGATGCCCTTGATAGTGATCATGTGGGTCACGACGGTGGCCCAGTCAATGCTGATGGGTTCGGCAGGCAGACCGAGCATGGCGATGCGGCCACCCTGATTCATGTTGCTGATCATCTCGGGCAACGCGGTTGCATGTCCGCTCATTTCGAGGCCTATGTCGAAGCCCTCTTTCATGCCGAGTTGCTCTTGAGCTTCGGCGATGCGCACCTTCGACACGTTGATCGCCAGGCTCACGCCCATGCCGCGAGCGAGTTGCAGGCGTTCTTCGTTCACGTCGGTCATCACGATATGGCGGGCACCGATGTGACGAGCGACCTGGGCCGCCATGAGCCCGATTGGCCCTGCGCCAGTGATGAGGACGTCTTCGCCAACCATCGGGAACGAGAGCGCGGTGTGAACGGCGTTGCCAAGCGGATCGAAGATGGCCGCGAGCTCGGGGTCGATGTCGAGTGGATGCCGCCACACATTCTGTTCGGGAATAACGACGAACTCGGCGAATGCCCCATCGCGATTGACGCCAATGCTTGACGTAAATTTGCAGAGGTGGCGGCGGCCTGCGCGGCAGTTGCGGCAGTGTCCGCAGACGACGTGACCTTCGCCTGAAACGAGAGCACCCACCTCAACTGAGGTGACTCCTTCGCCGAGCTCAACGACGTGGCCCGAGAACTCGTGGCCTGGAATAAGAGGAGCGTTGATGGCGCTGGCGGCCCAGGCATCCCACGATTCAATATGCAGATCGGTGCCGCAAATGCCCGTGCGGGCGACACGGATCTTGACCTCCCCACGTCCGGGGGTGGGTTCTGGTCGTTCGGCCAAGATGAGGCCTGGTCCGGCCTTGTCCTTATAGAGGGCTTTCATCGTTGATTCCTCCTAGCTGCGCGAGACCCTACCCGTGACGCACTTGTGGCGCGCCGAACATGAGATCTCTGCTGATGTGTCTTAGCCGGTCGAGAAGCGTGCTGCGTCTCGCTCCGATTCAAGCGTCTAAGGAATCATAGATCTAAGCAGGGCCATCGAGGACTGTGGGTTTGTGAACTAAGTCGTCATAGCGTTGAGGTGTCCTACTTGTGTGGTTTTTTGACGGAGACACGGTTTATCAAGGAGCGCACGATCCTGCGGCCCGTCCGGTCGACTTTTGCGAGCAGTTCGCCCACGACGAACCCTGCGCGACTTTTACTTTTCACATTGGAGTCTGTGAGCAGGCTCGAAAGTTGGGTAGAGATCTCGAAATAGGCGCGGCGGGAATAATGCCGGAGATTATTGGTGAGATCAGTCGTTGATGACACGACCAGGCGAACGTCACAGAGCTGAATTCCGGGCACCTCCTCGACCAGAAGATCGAGGGCGTGGTTGCATTCGGCATGATGCTTATGGCGATCCAGCTCAGCCTCGCTGGGAGATACTATCTCCGCTCCGTTAATGATGATGAGTCGCACCGTCTCTGGCAACTTCTCTCGCAGCCAGCGAATATTGTGCGCTACTGTAGCGGGGCTAACCATCCCCTCGAAGTGAAAGTTCTCACTGAACCAAGCGAAAAACTCTTTCGTATAGCCGACGCGACTTTGACGAGATGTGTATCGCTCCTGGTATGAGGTGCTGGTTGCATCCATCGTGTACTCGCCAAACGGCACCACGAAGTCTGTGTCGCGGTATCGATACAACCCTTGGGTAAAGTCCATCAGCGCGCTGTAGACGACGGTGTCGAATTTCTCCGGAGAAGAAATGATTGCCGATTGATAAGCGGCACGATCTAGAAATGGGAGCCTGTCAATAATCTCGCCATAATCATTTAGTGTCTCTTCTGACGCGCGCTTCAGGATCTCTGTGTGCTCTTGATGGACAAGGGCTCCTGTCGAGCTGGGGAACGAAAACTCTGATTGAATGTCTCCGCCAAGGTGCTCGAGTACCACCGAAAGATCGCAGCCACCTTTGAGGAGTACTCGCCCGGTGCGTCTTGAGGTTTGGGCGGCTGCCGGCACTCTCTGGCTCTCGTCATCGCGTTGTGCTGTGACCCAAGTGATTGGCTTAGATGAATCAAGTGGGGTAGCAACCTCTCCCACAATCTCAAGCGGCAGCGCACCTAACTCTTGGTAGACCCAATTCTCGATCCCCATATTCAGGATTCGGCACGAGAAGGAGAAGTTGATGAGGCTTTTGCCGTCGTGGACGAAGAAGCCGCAGATGCCGTGATCGCCGAAGTTGTCACGGGCAGTGATGTAGCCGCTCACGAAGTCTTCATTCGCCAGAGTGGACTCGAATTCAGCTCGAGTGAATCGCTGCTTTGTGTAGTTCAATTGGTTCGAACGGTTCACAAGCTCCAGAAGGCGGTCGAGCTGGGTGGTCGGGTCAGTGTGAATTCCGACACGAATATTAGACGAGATGAGGAACTCTTCATTGCTCCCGCCCATCTCATCGCGAGCCTTCACTTTTGCTTGAAGAGTTCGGTACTGTGCAAGCCTCGACAGCTTGGTGTCATCTTTGCCTTTCACCGATGGCCGCGCGAGCAAGCCTGCCAGTTCGTGAGGTTCTGCTGTTTGAATGCCGGGGACATAGTGTTCTGCCTCCCGCAAATTTCCGACATTGTCATCGACAAATAGAACGTTGGGTGGGCGCAAGCCCATGTCTTGAAGCATTGCCGCAATTCGAGGGCCCTTGGGAGTCCAATCGACACTAGGAAACACGAACAGTTCCCACTCGCCGGACCGTTCGAGCTCTTCTTTGGCCTGGTGTAGGTCGTTCTTGGAGCAAATCGCGCTTACTACGCCGCGACGGTTCAGCTCCCGGACTATCTGGGAATTTCGCGGGATGCCGTGCACGGCGCCTTCGCTGAGAGTGCCGTTCCAGTAGGTCTCGTCAAGATCCCAAATCACCAATTTGACGTCAGCTTCAGGCGTCGTTTTCGGCTTGGTCGTTCGCGTCGGCGTCTGGTCACTCATGTAGGAATTCTACTGGAGGGCGACGTTCTGAAGTCACGCAGAGCGATTGCTGACCTCGCGACGCTGCATCACTAGTGGTGGTGAACGTGTTCCTCGTTGATATTGCTTTCGGGCTCAATCTGGAAGGTTGAGTGCTCGATGCTCAGTGCAAAGTGCTCAGCAACGCACTTCTGCAGTGCGGGCAGCATTTCGGCCGCGTGGCCGTCGATGAAGCAGGAATCTTCGACGATGACGTGTGCGGTGAGCACGGGCAGGTCCGATGAGATGCGGGTGATGTGCAGGTCGTGCACGTCGGTTACATGCTCCATCGCCATGATGTGGGCGCGAACGTCCGTCGGGTCGATGCCCTTGGGCGTGGACTCGAGCAGCACGCCCACGCTGGCCTTTAGCAGGATGATGGTGCGGGGCACGATCAGTAGGGCGATCAGGATGCCGACGACGGCATCCGCCTCATACCAACCGAAGAGTGCGATCACGATGGCGCTGATGATCACACCGACAGACCCGAGGGCGTCGTTGATGACTTCGAGGAACGCGGCTTTCATGTTGAGGTTGGAGTTGCGCCCGCCAGTGAGCACGATCATCGCGGCGATGTTTGCGACAAGGCCAATGATTCCGAAGATCAGTAAACTGCTCGCTTGAATCTCGGGCGGATCGAAGAGGCGGCGCACACCCTCGATGAGGGCGTAGATGCCGACCGCGAACAACAGGCTCGACTGGGCCATAGCGCTGAGCACTTCGGCGCGTTTGAGTCCCCACGAGTGGGTGGCGGTGGCAGGACGTTGCATGAGCCCGGCAGCGAGCAATGCCATAAGTAGGCCGGCTGAGTCGGTGAGCATGTGGGCGGTGTCGACGAGCAGTGCGAGGCTGCCGGTGACGATTGCGCCGATGGCTTGAGCGATAACGACACCAACGGTGATGATGAACGCGATCAGCAGCCTAGTGCGATTGTTGTTGCCCGCGGCGTGGTTGTGCCCGGCACCCATTAGTGGGCTCCGACTGTGTTCGCGCCGACCGTGTGGTGGCTGTGGCGCACGGTGTCGTCGACGGCGTGCTCGGCTTGGAAGACGGCGACTCGGATGAGTTCAAGTGCGTGGTCGTTGCTGAGTCGGTAGTACACGCGGGCACCTTCGTGGCGCGTGGTGACCACACGGCTCATGCGGAGTTTCGCGAGGTGTTGCGAGATGGTCGCTTGGGGCTTGGTGACGCGTTCCGCGATCTCACCAACGGCGAGTTCTCCTTCGCGAAGTGCGAGCACGATGCGAAATCTCGTCGAATCGGCCAGCAGGGAGAAGATCTCTACTGCAACGGCGACGTAGTCGTCGCCAGGGTCCGCCCACTCGGAAATATCTGCGCTCATGCGAATACTATTACATGCGCAAGTTCTAATATCAAGCGTGAGTTCGTGATTGAGGGGTGCATCCCAGACTTGATTCGGGGCGCCACCCGGGCTGTGCGTCTAAATTTTGGGCTGCGGCTGCGGCTTAGGCGCGGCGAGTTGACGTTGTCGCTGATGGCGAGCCTTTGCTTCGCCGAGCGTTGTGCAGGAGCCAAGCGGGCGAGCGCGATGGTCAGTGATGAAGTATTCACCGCTGGAACCTCGCTCGATCATGCCAGCGAATTCGCCGCTAGCATTGCCCACCCAGAGGCCGGCTTGGATGCTTGTCCAAGCCACTGCTGGGCGTGCTCTGTCTGCTGGACCTTCGGTCGGCCGGGGCGCGGCAATCGTCATAGTTTTCTACTCCTTCGAGTTCACACTATTGAAGACCTCGGACACTGGTGTTGTGCATCCCGCTGCTGTGCGGTGGGTTCTCACTTATATTCAACCCCTCGTGAAGCGGTCTGTCGAGACCTCATTCGAGCATTTTCGATGTTTGTAACATTCGGCGCTCAGACGCGCACTGATTGCACTCTTTCGCCTGGACCTTCGCGCGCTTTGCGGCGGCCGATCGCAAACCAGGCGAGTGGGCCGATGACCCCGATGAAGAGGCAGATCGCGACCCAAATGGCGCGCTCGAGGCCACTCACCAGATGCCGCAAAAATGCTCATGTTTGCAAGACTGCCCGTGGTGCCAGACGCAAGCAATCGCCCCGACGGCGGCGCCCAGTTGCGTCACGCGCAAAAATACTGCGACAGCGCCTCAGGCGCAAGGACACCGCTATCCCGCACAGCCACCGCAAGTTATCATCAGAGTGAGTGGCTCGGAGCAGTGCTGATCGTTGCCGAACACTTGACGGTTGCGCTTTCTGCGGTGGCGAAACTGTCAATAGCACTCTGTGGCTCAAGGCCCGACAGTGCATCGATTGGCATCCCGTGTTTCTCGTTACAGAAAGCTGCCATGACCTCGACCGATTCCATCCTGCGCGGGTATCTGAGTGACAACGCTGCAGGTGCTTCACCGCAGATTCTGGATGCTGTTGTCGCGGCATCCTCTGGACCGGCAGCCCCCTATGGCAATGATCAGCTCACGGCTCAGATGCGCGCCAAGATGGCGGATATTTTCGAGTGCGAGCTTGATGTGTTTGCGGTCGGAACCGGTTCCGCGGCGAACGGTATCGGTCTTGCGGCATTGACGCGTCCGTGGGGGAGCATCCTCGCTCACACCGACAGCCACATTCAGAACGATGAGGCTGGTGCGCCCGAGTTCTTCACCGATGGTTCGAAGATCGTGTTGTTGGGTGGCGAGCACTCCAAGATCGACCCCGACGAGCTGCGAGTGGCGGTGAAGGCAGGCCGCGGCGATGTGCACAGCGTGCAGGCGTCGGTGCTCAGCATCACCCAGGTCACGGAGACGGGCAGCGTTTACACGATTGATGAACTGCGCGAACTGACGACGATCGCGCGTGACGCAGGGTTGCGCATCCACATGGATGGTGCCCGGTTCGCAAATGCGCTCGTCGCGCTCGATGTCAGTCCGGCTGAAATGACCTGGAAGCTGGGCGTCGATATGCTCTCGTTTGGCGCCACTAAGAACGGCGCGCTGACCTCGGATGCCATCGTCAGTTTCGACCCAAGCCTGGCGACCGAGCTGTCATTCCGCCACAAGCGCGGCGGTCAACTCACCTCAAAGATGCGCTTTCAGGCCGCCCAACTCGATGCCTACCTGAGCAATGACCTGTGGCTCGATAACGCTCGCCAAGCCAACGCGATGGCTGCACGGCTGCGAGCGGGGATCGCGGATGTCGCCGTCGTGACTGTCACGAGTGAGCCCGGCAGCAACATCCTCTTCGCCATCTTCCCCGACGAACTATCGGGAGCGCTCCACGACCGCGGTTTCGGTTTCTACACCAATCGCTGGGAGCCAGGTGTCGTGCGAATCGTGGTGTCTTTCGCGCACCAGATCGCTGACATTGACGAGTTTGTGGCTGCGATCCGCGAACTCGCGTAGCGTCGAAGAGTGACAAACTCTTCGAGCGTGAGCCTAGGCAAGAGCGCGAGCATCGGTACGAGCATCCCGAGCGAGGTCGCTGCAGCCTTCGACGATTGGGATGCGCCAACCCGTGACGCCCTGCTCGAACTGCGCGACCTGATCCTGAGCACCGCGGCGGAGACCGTCGGTGTTGGCGCGATCACTGAGGCGCTCAAGTGGGGCCAGCCGGCCTATCTGACGAGCGAGGCGCACAGCGGAAGCACGATCCGGGTTGCTCCCGCCGGCGCGAAATCGAACCATGACTATGCAATGTTCTTCATTTGCAGCACCAGTCTCCTCGGGGACATCCGGGCGCGGTTCGGTGACATCTTTACCTATGAGGGCAAGCGCGCACTTCTGTTCAACGTCGGCGTCGAGCTCCCCGCGAACGAACTTCGCGAGTGCGTGAGTATGGCGCTCACCTACCATCTGGGCGATTAGGCTAATCGATGAGCGGGCGACACCGAACCGGTTGGCGGCCTCTACTCAGCATTCAGCGCACGGTCGTCGATTACGATCGATTCGGGAACGCAGCAGGGATGGTGGAGATGACGCAGCAGGGCATTAGCGCTGTTCGGGCGCTCCGTATTGCACTGTTGGTTGTTGCCGCCCTCATTGCGGCCATCTCTCTTGTAGCGATGCACTCTGTCGTTGCCAGCGCCAGCGCGAACGCGAACGCGACTTTCGTTTCGAGCGCCATTGCGGGCCAGCCGAGCTCGACGGCGCCCACCGCAACTCACACCGACGTCGTTTCGCACAACTCCGAGACGCCGAACATTGATGTGTGTCCGTGCCCTGGCAGCTCAAGTTCGTCGGCAGGCATGGCTGAGTGCGCGCCTCTCGCGTCA
This sequence comes from Rhodoglobus aureus, assembly GCF_039527955.1. Lineage (NCBI taxonomy): Bacteria > Bacillati > Actinomycetota > Actinomycetes > Micrococcales > Microbacteriaceae > Rhodoglobus > Rhodoglobus aureus. Next base: position 28,037 of record NZ_BAAAKW010000031.1, read on the forward strand.
CTTGCCGGTGTCACCGTTGTTGCTCAGCTTCGGGCCGAATGTGCCGCGCTCTTGCCGCCCTTGCCGCGTACTGCTTTGCGCGCCCTGGTGGTTGCGCAGCCCACAGCTCCGTCACTTCACGTTCTTTCGATTAGCCGCACCTGATTAGCCGGATGTCGGCTTCGCCGAGATCTCACGGTACCCATCGTGGTGCCGCCGATAGGTGTATGAAGAACATGAAGGAACACAGTGAAGAACAGAATGAAGAAGACCACCATGACGCTCGCAGCGGGCGCCATTTTGACCGTCGTTGGCTTAGCAGGGTGTGCCTCGCCCTCGTCCAGCGAGACCCCCGAGTCCGCTCCGGCGGCGGGGAGCATCTTTGAGGGCGTGCACGGCTTGGGCATTGATTCGAGCGAGAACCTGTTGGTTGCGAGCCATTCGGGAATCTATCGGGTGGATGCCACTGGTGAGTTGAGTGGTCCGCTGGGCGGTGAGCCATTCGATGCGATGGGGTTCACGGTGGCGGGCGACGAGTATTTCGTTTCGGGGCATCCGAGTGCTGGGTCATCTACATTTGAGGGTCCGAATCTGGGGCTACTTTCTAGCGCGGATGCGGGCGAGTCGTGGTCGAGCCTGTCCCTTGCAGGCGCGACCGACTTCCATGCGCTGACGGTGAACCAGAACGATCCGGAGCGGGTGTACGGGCTGTCATCTGATGGCTCGCCTCTGCTGGCGAGCGAGGATGGCGGGGTCACGTGGAGTAAGGGTGCGAACATCCAGGCCTATGCGTTGGTGGCTGATCCGAACACGCCTGAGCGACTCTTCGCCACGACTCCTGAGGGCATGCGGGTGAGCGATGATGCGGGGCAGTCGTTTACTGCGCTTGAGGGCACACCACTTCTCTATTTGCTGGCTGCGGTTCCCAATGTTCCGGGCGCGCTTGTTGGCGTGGATGTTGAGGGCGCTGTGTGGGTACGCCCTGCTGAGGATGCCCAATGGTCCGATCGCGGCACGGTGGAGGGCACCGCGTATGCAATTGCGGTTGGTGCTGACGGGGAACGTATTGCGTTGATCGATGACCGCGGACTTGTCGAGTCGTTTGATGGCGGCGAATCGTGGACGGTTCTCACCGCGGGCTGATCGTTTGTGTGGCGAGGGGTCGGTGCAACCCGCTTTCTCCGCTCAGCTCTGCGCGGTTTTGTGTCGCTCGAGACGAACGGTGCATTTGAGTTGCCGGTCGATCGCGAACGCAGTTTTGCGGAGCTGGTCGACAGCGTGGTGACGGCGCTCGCCGCGTGGTCTGACGCTGAGTTCAGGAGAAACTACTGCTCGTAGGACACCGCGAGACTGTCATTCACGCGCTCCCAAGTTTCATCAATCTCACCACGAAAATTATCGGGTAGTACGATCGCATGGATCGTGAGCTCGGGAGTCTCTAGATTGATTGGGATCCCGCTCTTCACAAACTCTTCCGGCGAAACGCACGCAACTAGGGAAACTCCCTCGCGTCTAGGAAGGTCCGGAACTGCGCCATAGGCACACCATGCGTCGTCAGAGGTAACGGCGGCAAAGACGCTCAGCTCTTCGAAGTCGCCCACGGAAGCCATGTCATCCGGCCAGCATCGTGGTGGCGAGAAGGCGCTTCAGCGGGGGCATATCGCTAGTGTCGCAATTTCGCGATCCAATAACAAGGATGCGTCACTTTCTTCGGCCAGGATAGGTGACGGTTCTGGTGTCGAAATGGTTCCCTTGCGCGCTCGGCTTGAGAGTGGAGGTCACAGCGATGACCTCGACAGCGGTGATATCACTCACAGCCTCCGCCCCAACGTATTATCTGGTCATGACGGAATCGACCTCTTCAGAAGCCGAGAGCAGTTCTCGCCGTCCTGCTCGCACTGCAGCGTTTGCCGCTGTGGCAGTATTCGGGTTTCTGATATTGCGGATTTTCGCGGTCGCTGCGGAGGACTGGGACGCGGCGTTCTTGGTGAGCACAGCGCTCAGTCTCGATGACGGTGTGCCACTGGTTTTCGGGTCGCTCATGGCTGGACTCGGCACGGTTTTGGCTTTCGCGCTCACCGTGAGTGCACAAATGTGGTGGCTGTTGCCAACGATCGCGGTTGTCTTCGGGCTGCTAGCGCTAACGCGCCGCCTCAAAGCTAAGAATCGCCTGCGGGCAGCCGCAGCGACAGCAATGGCGAGTGTCGGCTGGTAGCGGGCGCACGAGCGGTTCAGCGCTCTTCAGTCTCCTCGTCGCGCGGATACCAGACACGTTCTCCGTCGAGTTTCGCGAACCGCGTCAACGTGTGGGGCTTAGTGGATGTCAGGTTCATGATGTCCTCGACGGGGATGTCGCGGGCGAGGAGAGCATCCCCGATGAGCGACCGGTGGCACCGCCAGGGCACTGCTTCTGCGCACATGATTGCGACAGTGCTCTCGGCTGCGGCCGTCAGCAGGGATTGGAGGCCATCGGTAAAGCCCGAAGTTTGCATATAGTCGGCGTAGTTGCGAAAGCTCTTGTTGCGCCAAGCGCCGTTGATCGATTCGTGCCCGGCTGGGCTGTGACGAAGCCCGCCAAGTTCGGCGATACGCTCATAGCCGATCCCGTCCTCGCTCAAGCTTCGTGAGAGTTCTTGCTCGCCGAATTGAGGATTGTGGCGAGAACCGGGCACCGTGCGAACGTCGACCAATCGGTTTACGCCGTTCTCTCGCAGCATCCGGATGAATTCTTCAATGGGATGCGTGGAGTGACCGATCGTGAAGATTGGTTGCGTTCGCACGGTGTATCTCCGTTCTCATCTTCGGTCGGAGCGTGAGGTTAGTTACAGGATGCCGTGTTGTGCCTTAGCGGCCTAGCCCGTCGTCAGCTCGCGGAATTTCTCCGCGCCACTTTCCTGACTCGAAGCCGTTGGATTCGATGAGGCGTTTGAACTCCGACAGATCCTTGCTGATCTGCATGTCATCGATCTGAAGGATTTCGCCAGTGCTGCGCCAGGCAATTCGTTCGTCGGGGTGCTGCTCAACGATGTCTGCATCGAACTCCCGGTCGACTCCACCGACGGATACTTCCCAGTGAAGTTTGCGGTCGTCGAGCTGGGTGATCGAGTTCACGCCCGACATGAACGCGGGAAAACTCTCGAACTGCGTCCACTGGTTGTAGGCGACGCTTATTGGCACGTCGACTTCGATGTCCTTTGTTACGGTTCCCATCGAAAACCTCCTGTTTCGTTTGAACAGCTGGGTCTTCACTCTAGGAACTGCAACCGCGCATAATAGGTGCTTTTCAGCGATTGTTGAGGTGTCGTACGAGAAATTCCCAGCGTTCTGCGGGTGAGGCTAGGATCGACGCAATCGCGCTTCACGTCGACTGGTGGGAGGGTCCAATCAATGTCTGATTCGAGTGAACTTCCAGAACTATCGCCGCCGTGGTTGCCCGACGATTGGGAGCATCCGCGGCACGTCTCACTACCAACGGGGCATCACCTTCGCCCGATCCGGGCAGACGATACAGATCTAGATATGGATGCGGTGATGAGTTCGCGGGCGCGGCTGTGGTCGATCTACGGTGAAGCGTGGGGTTGGCCGCCGGCGACGATGACGTCGGAACAAGACAGAGGCGATCTGCAACGCCATGCCGACGAGATCGAGACTCACGAGTCATTCAATTTCGCGCTCTTCGATGGGAACGAAACGGAACTCATCGGGTGCGTTTACATCGATCCGACGGACAAACCCGGCGCAGATGCGGATATTTCGTGGTGGGTGCGCGACGAATACGTTGGTTCAGAAGTTGAGGCTGCGCTGAACGCATTCGTTCCGACCTGGATCGCAACAGGCTGGCCCCTAACGGCACCGCGATATGTTGGGCGCGACCTGAGCTGGGCGGAGTGGATCGCGATCCCCAGTGAGTGAAGCTAGCCGACCGCCCGCGTGACGAGCTTGGTTATCTGGGCTTCGACATCATCCGTCCAGCTGATAAGTGCGTAGGCTGCAGGCCACATTGCACCGTCGTCGAGCGCGGCTTCATCGCTGAACCCGAGCGTTGCGTAGCGTGACTTGAATTTGTGGGCGGCTTGGAAGAAGCAGACGACCTTACCGTCGCTGGCGTAGGCCGGCATCCCATACCAAGTCTTTGGCGTCAGCCCGGGTGCTGCGGCGAGAACAGTGGCATGCAAGTGTTCGGCGAGGTCGCGGTCATCGTCGGGCATCTCGGCGATCTTGCCGAGCACATCCTTCAGGTCTTCTGCCGCTGACGCGTCTCGCTTGGCTTCGCGAGCGCGTTCTTTCATCGCTGCGCGTTCGTCGGCGCTGAAGCTTTCCTTCGCCATGTGGTGCTCGCCTTCTCGCGGAAAATTCCTGTGTCGCGAGACTACTCCCAAACGGCGAGGTTGTCGTTGATGCGTACCCAACCGTCTTCGATCGTGCCGGTGTAGCCGTCAGGGAGAAGGAGGGCACCACCGCTTCGCGTAGAACTACCGCCTCGAATCTCAGCACCGTTGATGCCGAAGTAGATGGCGGGCCCACAGGCCGTTGAGACCACCCAATCGTTCTCACTCGCCAGTGGTGCGAGCGCTGCGATAACGCACCACTCATCGTCGTCATTGCGGCTCGCATACACCGTCATGTCGTCGTACTCGCCAATGAGGGTCAAGTCAATGGTCGGAATGCCCTCGGGGTTCTCTACCCAGTCCGGTAACTGCGCGTTACCGCCTTCGTCCATGACGGCAAGCTGTGGACCAGCGGTCGTGCTGCACGCGGTGAGCATGAGCGCTGCGCCGACCGCAATGATGGCAATGATCGGTTTCCGCATGCCTTCAGACTGTCAGCCCCGGCATCCATTCTCAAGGATGCGTCATTTTTGTGAACACTCTTATTGTGTGTCAGCTGACCGCGGCGCCAGCCCGCAGTTCACGAAACTCGACCGCCTTTGCCGAAAGCCATCCGAAGAGGCGGGCGCGGTCGTCCGCATTGGATTCGCTGTCTTCGGGATGCCACTGCACGCCGATAAGGGAGTGTGCGGGGTTTGTGCTTTCCAGCGCTTCAATCACGCCATCGGCGGCACGGCCTGCAGCGCGCAGGCCTGATCCGATCGCATCGACTGCTTGGTGATGGCCAGATCTGATGGTCATGGTTTGTTGCCCAAACAGACCGGCCAGCTCAGAGGACGGTTCTAGCGCCACGTCGTGATCGACCATCGCGTCAACGCCCGAGCCGCTGTGAACGACGGTGCTCGGCTCGAGGTGCTGAATGAGGGTGCCGCCACGCGCAACGTTCACAATGTGCATCCCGCGGCAGATCGCGAGAATCGGCAACTCGCGCTCAGTGGCCTGGTTCAGGGCGGCCTCCACGTCGGAGGCGGTGAAACCGTCAACGCTGATCACTCGCGCACCGGTCGCTTCGATCGCCGACTTCATCGATTCTTCGAGGCCGTGGATGAGCGCCGTCAGCTCCGGCTTCTCCCGATCGCCACCGGCGGACGCCCGCGAAAGAACAATGGTGGGCATGTACGCGCGGGTTGAGATCATCTGCTAGTTCCTCTTGCTGGCATTCGGCCGCGGGGGCCGCTGAGATTAGCCTAAGGCCGCGCGGAGAGAAGCCGTGGCACCGCCGGTCGGGCCGACGATGCGGGTGGCGTGGGGTTCGCTGACGCCGAATGCTGAACTGCTCAAGAAGGGGCTGAGTTTCGATGCGGTCATAGAAGAGCTGCTCTATCTCGTTGGCCCCGCTGTTTCCGGCTTGGCGCTCGCGGTCATTGCTCCTGGGGTGGCGCTCATCATCCCCGCGACTTTCGTGCTCGTGGGCGGTCTTCTTTTCGTGGCAACTCCCACCGTGGGGGCGATGAAGGCACGTGTTCGGCACGCTCCCCAGAACGGCGACGAGAAGCTCACGCTCAGGCCGCTAATTTTGGATGCTCGATTTGTGGGTCTTCTCTTGCCGGCTCTCATCGCCGGCAGTGTCGCCGGTTTACTCAGTGTTGCGGTACCGGTGGCGCTTGCGGCCTATGGGGGATCGGCCGCCGCGGGAATCGCGCTTGGTTTGTTCGCCGGAGGCAGCGCACTCGGCGGGCTGCTGTATGGCGCACTCACTGTGCCCGGCTCGCCCGCGCGGCAACTCGTTGTGCTTTCGGTCGCGCTCCTGGTCAGCACTTCGCTCGTCGCCGTCGTCAGTGGAGCGATAGCTGTCAGTGTTGTGCTCGTCGTGGCGGGGCTGTTCTTCTCGCCCGTCATGATCGTCACGTATGTCGCCGCGCACACTTCCGGAGGCGCGCACCAGCAAAACTCTGCCATGACCTGGGTGAACACGAGTCACAACGTTGGCGGTGCTGCCGGGAGCGCATTAGCAGGGGTGCTCATTCAAGCGTCGGGGGTTCCGGCCGCGATTGGCGGGATCGCCCTCGGTGCGCTTCTCTTACTAGGCATCAGCACCGTACTCAGCGGGAGGCGCGTTGGGTCCCTTTCAGAGCCCGTCGCAGCAAGCGAGTTCGAATAGCGGCCTCTACGAGCAGCGAGCAGCGCTTAGGAAAAGTCGGTGGCGACCGAGTTGCGGTGGTACTCGAAAATCATGCTGGTGTTGGTGGACGCGACGCTGTGTCGAGCCGAGAGATGGTCGACGACAAAGAGCCGAACGCCGGAGGAGTTTTCGACCGCAATGTGCACCAGGAAGTCATCGCTGCCGCCGACGAAGAATAATTGAATGACTTCGGGCAGGCGGCGAATTTCGTCAGTGAACTTCTGAATGCTCTCCTGGCGGGCACCGGGACGCAGCGATACTCCAATAATCGCTTGCAGGCCCCGCCCGAGCTTCTCTTGATTGAGCGCTGCGTGATAACCGGTGATGAGGCCGCGGTCGAACAGCGACTTGATGCGGGTGTGGGCGGTGGATGCTGCAATGCCCACCGTGCTCGCAATTACCGCATTGCTCATTCGGGCATCGCGCGAAAGAAGGGTAAGAATCTTCGTATCGATCGGATCAAGCTCATCGGACATGCGAATATCCTTCGGTGAAAGCGAGCAATAGAGGCCATTTTCGTTCTATTTTACGCATTCTTTGTCAATTTGCCGATCAATATTCTGACTTTTCCATAAAAGGCAGAATTTCTGACAGGCTAAGCGCACAACTGCGAAAGGTAAGTCGATGCAAATTTCTGTGCCTGCTGAAATTAAGAACAATGAGAATCGCGTCGCGATCACTCCTGCGGGTGTCGACACCCTGGTAGCAGGCGGACATACCGTCACCCTGCAGTCCGGGGCCGGCCTCGGTAGTGGCTTTACCGATGAGGACTACGCTGCCGCAGGCGCACGCATCGTCGTCGCGGCCGAAGAGGTCTGGGCATCCGCCGACCTCGTCGTGAAGGTAAAAGAACCGATCGCTTCGGAGTACGGCTACTTTCGCAAAGACCTGACTCTCTTCACGTACCTGCACTTGGCCGCAGACCGCGCCCTGACCGAAGCCCTTGTTGCTTCCGGCACCACCGCGATCGCCTACGAAACCGTGCAGGCCGATGACCGTTCGCTTCCCCTGCTCGCCCCCATGAGCGAGGTCGCTGGTCGACTCTCGATTGTTGCTGGCGCCCACGCTCTCCTCAAGGCCGAGGGTGGCGGCGGTCAACTGCTGGGCGGAGTTGCTGGAACGCCAAAAGCAAAAGTCGTCGTCATCGGCGGCGGTGTCGCCGGTGAACACGCTGCAGCGAACGCTTTGGGTTTGGGCGCCAACGTCACGATCATCGACATTTCCTTGCCGCGTCTTCGCGCGCTCGAAGTACGTTTCAACGGTGAAGTGCAGACTCGTGTCTCGACGCGCTACGAAATCGCCGAGCAGCTTCTCGAGGCCGACCTCGTTATTGGTTCGGTGCTGATCCCTGGTGCCGCGGCCCCCAAGTTGGTGACCGACGAGATGGTTGCCTCGATGAAGCCCGGTTCGGTGCTTGTCGATATCGCCATCGATCAGGGTGGATGCTTCGAAGGCTCCCACGCCACCACCTACGACAACCCCACGTTCGCCGTTCACAACTCGCTCTACTACTGCGTCGCCAACATGCCCGGCGCTGTTCCGCGCACCTCGACGCGTGCGCTCAGCAACGCCACGCTGCCGCACGTTGTTGCGATCGCGAACCTCGGTTGGGATGCCGCTGCTGCTGCATCGCCGGCTCTCGCTCGCGGCCTGAACGTAGCCGGTGGTGAAATCGTCAACGCGGGCGTTCGCGCGGCAATGGCTGTCGCCTTATCGCCAGCCTCGGATGCCCGCGAAAGAACAATGGTTGGCCCGTTCGCGGGAGTAGCTAGCGGAGTTCACTAGCTAGGCTGGGCTGATAAAACTTCAGCACGGATTGGGGGCATCGTGACCGCGAAACCGGTGGCAGTAATCGCAGGGGCGAGTGGATTCGTGGGCACCGCGTTGGTGCAGGCGTTCCGCGACGACGGCTACGACGTTCGACTCATCGGCCGCTCGGCTGAGGTGACGTGGAACGATCCTGCCGGCATCGCCCGGGTTATCGACGGTTCCGCTGTGGTGATCAACATGGCGGGCAAGTCGGTCAACTGCCGCTACAACGACGCCAACCGCAACGAGATTTTGCGGTCTCGAGTCGACACTACTCGGGCACTGCGAGAGGCGATCGCTGCGGCATCCAACCCGCCGGCGGTCTGGTTCACTTCGTCGACCGCCACCATCTACCGGCACTCGACCGACCGCCCCAACACTGACGCCGATGGGGTGCTCGGCGAAGGCTTCTCGGTGGATGTTGCCCGCAACTGGGAGCGCGAATTCTTCGACGGCGACCTGCCGCAGACACGTCGCGTCGCACTGCGTATGGCAATCGTTTTGGGTGATGGCCCGGCCACGAACATCCTGTTCCGTCTCGCACGCGTAGGGCTGGGCGGACCCCAAATCGACAGCTGGTGGTTTGCGCACCGCCGCTACCGCGGTATCGGGCCAACGCCGTCGGGCGGCGAGCGCACGTCGTGGCACCGCACCTCGGGCAACCAAAAGTTCAGCTGGGTGCACATCGACGACGTCATCAGCGCGGTGCGTTTCCTTCTCGCTCGCGACGACATCGCCGGCACCGTCAACCTCTCGTCTCCGCATCCCTCAGACAACCGCACGCTCATGCGCACCCTGCGCCGCGCGGTCGGTGCACCGTTCGGCCTACCCGCCTGGAAGTGGATGCTCGAGCCCGCCATGTGGGTGCTGCGAACCGAACCCGAACTCGTGCTCAAAAGCCGGTGGGTTCTGCCAAGCACGCTTACTGATGCAGGGTTCCAGTTCAGGTACACCGAGCTCAGCGGCGCCGTCGAGGATATTTCCGGACGGTAGGGGTTACTCGACCGCGATCGACCCGGAAGAACCGGCTGAGGCTACGCGGCGCTCGCGTCGGCTTCGCTCAAAAACTGGCTGATCGCATCCAGAACCTGCTGGTCGCGCAGCACCCGGTGATGGTTGAGCCCGGAGGTGAGCATGGTGCGTGAGGTTTCCGGATGCGCGGCAGCGAGCACCTCGGCCTGACCGTATGGCACCCAAGAATCGTCGCGGTCGTGGATGATCAGCAGAGGCACCTCGAGCGGCGCTGCTGTCGCCGACAGGGAATTCCAGAAATCGGGCACCTTGCTAAACCGGCGCCGTTCGATGCGACGCACGAGGCCGTCGAGGGTGCGCGGGTTCAGCCGCATGATGCCGCTGACGCTGGTCACCACATACCGCAATTCGGCCACCCCGCCGATGGACACCAGCCGTCTGGTTTCGGTTCCGTTGCGGATGGCAAGAGTCGACGCCAGGTTGCCAAACGAGTGCGCCACCATTGCCTCAAATGGGCCGTAGCGCTCACCGAGCGCTTCGATGACGGAGGCGAAATCACGCACATCGGGCAGTCGTCCCCGTGAATGGCCATGACCAGGGGCATCGAACGCGAGGATGGTGCGATCGTCACGGCGCAGCTCTTGCACAATGTCACCGAACTCGGCGGCGCGGCCATGCCATCCATGAGTCAGCAACACAGCGTTAGGGCCATCACCCCAGGTGTACACGGCAACGCGATGGCCGTTGACCCGAATCGTCGAGTGGGTGGCCTCAGCGATGATCGCTTGCTCGCGAGGGTGCACCTGTTTAGGAAGTCCGCTTGAGAGCCAGAGAACGTACGCCGCCTCAGCCGCCAGGCGCGGAGTAAATCGCTGCATCAGTCCCAACGTGGCGACGGCGGTGTCACGTACAGACATCACTCTCCAATCGACCGTATTGCGAACACGACCGATCGTACGACACTCGCCCCGCGTTCTGCTGTCCTAGTCGTCGAGAGTGACAGCGCGCACTGGCGCACCATCCGCGTCGATCGCCAGCGGGAAGAAGCCGACCCGAAGCCGCTGGGGCAGGCCGTCTAGCCCGGTGATGTTTTCGACGATGAGAGCGTCACCGCCAAGCACCACTTCGTGAACGGGGAAGCCCGTCGAGCCCTCACCCGTTGGGTCGGGGCTGAGAGTGTCGACGGCGAGCAGCCGCATCCCTCGACGCATCAATTCGGTAGCTGCGTCCGGGGCAAGCGCGGGGTGGTTCAGGGCTTCATCGGTGCTGAAGTGCTTGGCCCATCCGGTGTTCATGATCACGATGTCGGGCACCGCCGGTGGCAGTTCTCCCAGAGCAGCGGTGATTTCGTCGAGCCCATACGTGGCGTGGGCTGCCAGTCCGGAAAGGTGCACGACAAGAGCATCACCGACGAGCTCATCGATGGCGATCGAGCCCGTCGTGCGCCCGCCCGCAACGGTGTGCGACGGCGCATCGAGATGGGTGCCGGTGTGTGACCCGAGGTGGAGCAGACTGACGTCCACCCCATCCTCGGCCACCGCAAGAGCGCTCTCGATTGAGACTGCCGGATCACCAGGGTAAACCTGCATGCCCGTGATGATCGGGTGGCTCAATTCGCGCATCCTGCACCTACTTCTTTGTTTGGTCGTGCCGAAAGTTGTTATGCAGAGTGGATCGGTGTGGCATCTTCGTCAGCATTTTCTGCGAGATGTTGGCTGCGAACAGCCTGGTGACGACCCCGCTCAGGAAGCATCACCGCAAGGTAGAGCACGAAGGTGAGAACGAACGCGGGAATGGTGGCACCGATCGGCAGGGGCCACACGTACGCCCAGATGTAGGACATGCTGGCACCGATGACCCAGATGATGACGGCGAACCAGTTGACGCCGGCCTTGTACCAGTAGCGTCCACCGCGAGCCTCAAGGATGTCCTTTGTGTAGGCGCCGCGCTTCACGATGTAGTAATCAACGATCATGATGGCGAAGACGGGAACGAAGAATGCGCCAATGACGACGAGGAAGTCGGTGAACTGGTTGAGCAGTTGCAACCACGTTGCGCCGATGATCGAGATGACTCCGAGCACAAGAGCGGTTGGCAGGAACTGCAGCTTGCTTCCCACCTTGGCGTTGACCACGGAGGTCACCATTCCGTAGACGACCATGGTGTTGGTCGCCATCACGGAGAGGAAGATGACGATGGCCAGCGGTGCGCCGAAGGCGGCCACGATTGTGGTGGGGTCGAAAGCGGCAGCTTCGTCGCCGGAGAGCAGTACGTACACGAACGCGGTGAGGCCGAGCGTCATGGCGGTAACGGTGGAGACCGTGTAGCCAATACCCGAGCCGATCACGCCAGCTTTGGTGGTGCGTGCGAAACGGTTGAAGTCGGCGGAGAGCACCGTCCACGAGATTGCCGTGGCGATCACGATGTCGAGCACGATGATCGGGGTGAAGCCGAGAGTCGCATCGGGAGCGACGGCCTGGAAGTTGCCCAAATCGAACGCGGTGAATGCGGTGATGAAGATCCACGCCATGATGGCGAGAATGAGCACGGCAAGCCATGGCTCGATCTTCGAGATGCCTTCATGGCCGAGGATCGCAAGAATAACGACGATGCTCTGGCAGATCACGGAGAACAGGATTGGGTTTGAGTATCCGGTTGCGCTCTCGACGAGGAAGTTGACCGTAACGCCGGCGAGCATCGCCTGCACCCAGCTCCATCCCATGAGCACGATCACGTTCGCCGCGACGGGCAGCAGGCTGCCGCGCGTTCCGAAAGCTCCCCGGGTGATTGCCATTGTTGGCAGCCCCGTGCGGGTACCGATGGCGCCGATTGAGGTGAGCACGACGGCACCGGCGAGAGTTCCGACAACAATCATCAGGAATGCGGTGGCGAAATCAACACCGGGAACGAACAGGGTTCCGGTGAGGAGTGTTGTCACCACGAGGTTGGCGGCAAGCCAGATCATTCCGATTCTCAGGAGCGAATACGCTCCTTTGACGGGCTTTCCCCCATCGGATTGGGCTTGGGTGTGGCGGTTGAGGCGGGAATAGAGCGACATTGCTTCTGTCTCCTGAGTAGGGGTGCGGTAGGGGTTGGGCGTTGATTTTTTGGATTAGTGGGCAGGGTCGGGCATCGGCGAGAGATGTTCGTGCACAGCCAGCAACTGGTCGTTATCGACACGGAACACGATGGTTTCTCGTTCACGGTAGGATTCTTCGCTTTCTCCGGTGTTTACGCGCGTGAAGACGCTGTGGCTAAACACGGCACCGCCAGGAAATGACTGGACTGACGCATCCGAAGATTCGCAGTCGAGCACTTTCCAGCCGCTGTCGACCCAGCTGGCCCACAAGCGCTCGTACTCGGCGCGATCGCTCAGACGGGCTGGCTCGGTGTGGAAGATGAATGTCGCGTCTGGCGCGAATCCGCGAAAGTAGCGCTCGCCGTCAGTGGACTTGAATGCGTCAACGATGGCGGATGCTGCGCTCAGTACGTCATTCTCGTGCGGTGTTCTACTGCTCATCGTGCGCTCCTCTAGCTCTCGGGTGCTGCGGTTGCTTGGTGGGTGTCGCGTGGAGCGATGGCGCTGATCAGCTCGTAGGCGACATGACTGGCGGCGACGGCGGTGAGTTGAGCGTGGTCGTAGGCCGGGGCGACTTCTACGACATCTGCACCAACGATGTTTTTGTCAGAAAGCGCCCGCAGCAGGCGTGAGGCTTCGCGCACGTGAGCGGGGCCGAAGCGGGCGCCGGGCCGATAACTTACTCCGCTGTCGAAGGGAATGCCTACGATGGCTACGTCTGCTCGTCCTACATCTTCGATGCGAGGAAGACGAGCAAATGTGGCGATGCCGGCAAAGCGAGGGACAATACTTGCATCGACCGGGCCAACAACAAGTTTCGTCATAGTAAACTTTCGATAATCAGCAGTAAACGTGAACTTAGAGTAGACCCAGAGATCGCCCTCGTCAACCCCGCTTAGTGATGGAGCAGTGCTATGAAACCGTTATCGCCGTCACCCAGCGCCGATGCGCTCGCCATCGGCGCGCGCATCCGCAGCGCCCGCAAGGCTCAAGGTTTTACCCTCGAGCAGATCGCGACATCTGCCGGACTCACTAAGGGTTTTTTGAGTCGGCTTGAGCGCGACGAAACCTCGCCAAGCGTCGCCACACTGGTGCAGTTGTGCCAAGTTCTTTCGCTCGAAATCGGGTCGCTTTTCGCCGAGCCCGAGGCCGTGAAAATTTCTTTAGCGGATGCTCCCCACATCAACCTCGGGGGGCGAGGAGTTGATGAGCGGCTCATCTCCCCACGCAACGAATCGCGGGTGCAGGTCATCCGCACGAAGATGGAGCCGGCGGCAAATGGCGGCGAGGCTTTCTACACAATCAGTTGTGAAATCGAAGTTCTCCACGTGCTTTCTGGAGGAATCACCTTGCGATTCGTGGACCGTGAGATTCCGCTTGAGGCCGGCGATTCGTTAACGTTCCCGGGAAGAGAACCGCATAACTGGGTCGCCGACCCTGAACGCGGAGCCGAAGTGGTCTGGACGATCGTTCCCGCATCCTGGCGCGGAGAGTAACGAGTCAGTTGTGGCAAGAGCTCAGCGCGACGACATCCCACTGTCCGAAGGACCCGAAGCCTGCGGAGAGAGCTAGCGCGGCAGAGGCTGCGTTGTCGATCTGGCAGCGATACTGCGGTTCGTAACCGGCCGCGAGAGCATGAGCGCTGATCGCCCGATCGGTTTGTTTGGCAAGCCCGCGCCCACGGAAATCGGGCATCGTGATTCGGCAACCAATAGTCGAGCACGATCTGCGAATACATTCGAACCCTTTCGGTTGCGGTGACGCTCTCGGCGGGACAGATTCGCAGACTAGCAATCGGCCTAGTGAATGGCGTCGCGGAGCACGCCAGCGGCACAACTTCGATCTCAACTGAGCTGTCTACCCCTTGCAATGGGGGCGGTGGATGTCCGGTTTAGCCCCCTATCAGGCACACGTCTCTTCTAGTCTGGGCTGGACGGTACGTGAGCAAATGCGCCAGTTCCGCTGAACCCGAAATTGCACAATCCCGAATCTGCATAGACCCGAATTAACTAACCTCTTTGCCAGCCTTACCCGAGCGGCAGCCCTCTTTGGTGCCGGATGCCCGGGTTTCGGTGGCAGTACGCGAGAAACCCACTGATGCGAACCCGAAACGCCCATTCCCGAGCGTGGAAACACACCGACGGTCGAGCACGCCCGTTTCGGAAGTCGATCTCCGCGGCAACGGCCCTGTTGGTCGTGGCTGCGACACTCATCCCAGCAACCGCTGCGGCCGCTTTCGAGCCGGCAGCCGTTCGCAACGTCAAGTCGGCGAATGCGACCGCCGTCGGTCCCGGTGACACGTTCAACTGGATGATCGAAGTCGGCTGCTCTGTGCTGACTGACGAGTGTGTCGATGCAATTCTGACGGATGACATCCCCGCGGAGTTCATCCTTCCCGCTCCTGGAGACATTCTCCTGACCCCTGCGCTGAGCGCGTCCGAGCGCACCATCACTGTGAGCGGGCAGACCGTTACGGTGGCATTTCACCAGGATCTGAAAACTCCGGCCGGCGAAAAGGGCCTCACCAATGGCACTGTCACCGTGACGATCCCAGTGACTGTGCGATCCGATCTCGATTACACGCCGACCCCGCGCACCGTAGAGAACACCTCGGAGATGGTCGCGGAGAACGCCCCGATGCGCTCCAGCGCTGCGTCCGTTCAGCTCACGGTTCCGCTGAAGCTTGCCACTCAGCCTACGAAGTCGTTTTCTCCTGCCACAAACATCGCGGTTGCGGGCCTCGGGACTCAATTGACCCTTGGTGGAGCGAACATCTCAAACGCTGCCGTTTCGTCGCTCACGATCCAGGACCCGGTGAACCCTGCAGCCGCAGGAAACATTTTCCGCACCGCGCTCGAGCTGAAGACTCTCGACTCGGTTACCTGGCCCGCGGGGGCAACGTCCGCCGTGGTCTCGCTCTGGGACGCGTCCCTGACAACACCAGCGTGGGTGGATGCTCCTCCCGTCAGCGCTGGAAATGCTCTCGCCTTCCCTGCCAGTGTTGACCCCGCCGATGCCGGTGGTGTGCGCATTGCGTTCTCTTCTGGCGCATCCGCAGCCATCCCACGCGCGGCGAGTGCGAAGTTTGTGCTGAACCTGGAGAACCGCGTTGGTATCACTCCCGCCACCTACTCCAACACTTCTCAATCGGTTGTCGCGCGTGACGCACTTTCTGCCAACAAGCCGGTTACGGCCACGTATGTGGTGACAGCAGCGACGAGTTCCGTCTCTGCCGGAAAGTCGATCACTCCTGACCGGATGTCGACGGTCGCGTTCGGCGCCAATGACCTCACCAAGGGCACCGTTACTCTCACTGGTGGCAACACGGGCTCGATTTCGCTCGCATCGCTCACCATCTCGGAACCTTCTGATCCGACCCTCGTCGACGGAACAAACCCGCTCGCCCCCGCCCACACTGGCGGCGGACTGATCTTCAGCGGCTTTACTGGTGGAGTTGCGTGGCCTGCAGGGGCAACCGCCGCAAACATCACCTACTACTTTGCCGACGGCACTAGTTCGGTTCTCCCGGCGACCGCCCCAGGTTTGCCGGCGACTGGATCGACGAAGCGGGTCACCGGGTTCAGCGTCACGTTCACCGGGACGATGGCGCAGGGCGTCTCGGCAACGGTGCCGTTTAAGATCACGTCAAATCCGCTGCAGGTTTCACCGAACCTGAGCGTGCTCTACACAAACCAAATCAAAGTCACCGCGGTTGACAAATACAGCCAAAATGTCGGACCAAAGTACGCGTCTGACACGGTGACTGTTCTCGCCGAACAGGTCAAGCTCGAGACGTCGAAGTCGCTGTCCCGAGGCCCCCTGAGGGCGGCTTCCGGGCAGTCCACTACAGCGACCCTCACGACGCACGTGCTCGACTATCCGAACTCCACACGGGCACTCGATCACATCGAGATGATTGACCCGTCAACAGGCACGGGCCTCACTGACTGGTACAAATACTTCAACGCCACGAGGCTCGTGGTTACGCCCGTACCTGGCGACGCGACCCTCACGATTTCGTACCGTGACTCGGCCGGAACCTACACGCCTCTCACCGTTCTCGGCCCCGGAATTCAGAACTACGACATTCCTTCCGCGGTCCGTGGCAATATTTACGGCCTCAAACTCGACTGGGACAGCACTACGGGGTTCCAGCCAGATCAGACTCTTGTCGCGAACGTCGAATATGCGCTTCGCTCGACACTGAGAGGCACCGCAACGCCGCTGCCCAACGCCGCAGCTGAGTTGGAGAACTGCAGCGCATCCAGCGGAACAAGCGGTGGAGGGGCGGCCGCCTTGGCCTCAAACAACGCCGTCTCCGACCCGTGCCCAAAGGTCACGCTGGTTCCTTATGACAGCTCGGGGAGCGGTGGCTCAGCAAACTTGCTGGACAAGAAGTTCATCAATACGAATAACACCAACAGCCAAGACGTTATGAACACTCGCAACGGCGAGAGCACGCGGGCACGACTCTCGTGGTCAACGGACGGTTACACAGGCGTGAACCAGATGGTGGTCTACGACGGGGCCGTCGATTCTTCAGGAAACCCGGACCCCGCAGCGTGGGCCAAGGGGATGTACGACGCTTACAATCTGACTCAGGTCCCCAGGATCAGCTCCATTGACTCCCTCGCGAAGTACGACAAAGTCGCCATCGAGTTCTTCAACAAGACGAGCTCTACCTGGGTCACGATCTCCGGATACTGCACGACGGCAGCGCCCTGCGATGGAGGCACTGCAGCCAGCCGAACTCTCACGACCGCGCAACAAGCGGACTTCGTCGCCATCCGGTTCACATTCACTGAGGGTGCGAACCGTCCCGGGCTTGCCCCAGCCCCTGGCAGTGGGGTTGCAGACTCGATGGGCAACAACCGCAATATCGATCTCGTGTTCCAGATGCGAGACTCTCTGCGCAGCAACGGCGCATCGCCGGTTGTTGACGGTTATCGCTACAACGCTGATGTGACTACGGTGGCTCCGCCGGCTATCGCGCACAGCGTTATCCGAAACGATGCGTGGTCGCAGGCAACCCTCACCGAGGGTGGTCCACTGACGGACCGGGCATCTGACACCCTCGAGCTTCGTGATCCTCCGCTTGCAGTTTCGGCGAACAAGACCTGGACGGGCGGTCCGATCCCGATCCCTGATTCCTCGGTGACAGCGCAACCCTCGAGCCGGGTCACGCTCTCAGCCATAAACCAAACAGCCGCGAAAGTGGGCTCCCTGACGGTCAGCGAACCGAACACGTCAGTCGCGACACCCAACGATTCACCGTTCGAGGACTGGAACCTTACGCGGTTCCAATCAGTCACTCACCCGTCTGGCGCTACTGGCCTCACGGTCACCGTCATCCGGTCGACCGGCGGAAACCTGACAGCAACCGGGTCGAATTTGGCCACCGTTACCTCCACGATCACCGGGTGGTCCGCCGCCCAACTCGCCAACGCGACGGCGTTCACCTTCGTGTACACCGGCCAGATCAAGGCCAGCAACGGCACGGCATCGATTGTGTTCGACTTGGGCCTACGAACCGCAAAGCGAAGCGGTGGCACAATCGTTCCCGGTACGGACTACAACTCAACACAGGCGACAGTTGCCGACAGCCGGTGGGACAGCGCGAGCTCGGTCACCAACCCCACCTTCCAGAACGCGACTCTTTCCGCGCGCAAGGGCGCAAACATCGCCCTCGTCGCCACCACCATCGGAGTCTCGACAACAAAAGCCTTTAGTAAGACCTCCGAAACTGAACCTGATCGAAGCATATTTCCCCTTACGCTCGACGCCACGCCCAGCGGCAGCGAGAGAGTACAGTCCCTGACCATCACGGATGACCGGGCAACGTTCTGGAACGCGTTCAATTTCACGGGAGTCGCGGCGGGCACCCCTGTACTCCCAGTCTTTAGCCCAACGTCCTCCGCAAGCGCAACCGTCATCCAGGTCGAAGCCTGTGTCGGTGGAACGTGGACGGCATCCAACGTTGCGAGCACTCCAGGCTCCAGCTGTGTCGACCGTGGTGGCGCTTGGACTGGCGCGGGAACATGGAAGACGGCAGCCCAGGCGCAGGTCAACTTCCTACCCTCTGGGGTAACCGCAGCCCAGGTGGAAGGCCTCCGACTCACGGTGAAGCGTCTTGACGACTCCCAGTGGGAGAACCCACAGGCGCCAAAGGTGAGCATCCCGATCCTTGTACAACGACGTGTTGACCTGCGCACGGGGGATCCGGTTCGCACCGACCTGTCGGTCAATGCAGCTTCGCCGGGCGAAGCCTCTCCCGGCACCACTACGAACTCGCTTCGTGCCGAGGTGCTAGGGATCTGGGGCAAGACGGCGACCGCGAACAACTCGGCCACCTACCTGTTCAAGCACGCGACCACGGGCGTGCAGGTGCAGAAGCGCCCGACGGGTGTGAAAGCGCCTGGTCGTCTTTTCGACTACACGCTCTCGGTGACCAATACCGGAAGCTGGCCGATCGTGAACCCGGTCATCACTGACTACCTGCCCAGTGACAGCACTGGTGCACAGCTCATCTTCGATCCTGACAAGCCGTGGACGTACAAGTACGCATTGTCAGGGGCTGCACCAGCGTCGCCCAACGGGACTGCTCTGCCTTCAGGCACCAGTGGCCCGACGGTCGATGCCACGTCGGATGCCTATGGCCCGACTCAGATCAAGTTCACGTTCCCCACCGGATCGGTACTGGAAGTCGGACAGAGCTATGTGATCACCGTCCCGATGATGTTCCGTCCCGGACTCATCAACGACACTCTTGTCACCAACCGGTTCGGAATCCGTGGCGATCGCGCATTCGATACGTGCACAGCCCCTGCGGGATTCAGCGCGAGCTACGACGTACCGTCCGGCGAGTGCTCGACCAGCACGACGGTGCGCCCATCAGAACAGGCGGCACTTCGCGCGCTCATGACGGTGAAGGCGAACCTTGACACGGACTTCCCCAATGATCAAGGTTTCATCGGCGGAACGAACGCGGACTGCACCGCAGCAAAGAGTAGCGCTGGATTCTCTCAGCTTCCCTGTATCCCACTGACGCTTCCGGGTCAGAAGGAAACTTGGCGCCTCACCGCGCAAAACACGGGAACGACCAACATGCCACGATTGGTGCTTTCGACGCGGCTCCCGGATGTGAGTGACAAGACTATTCTCGACGGCTTCGTGCGCGACTCGCGCTGGACTGCGGGGTTCGCAGACGAGATCACGGCGAACATTGGCATCCCCGGCGCCGTAATCACGACGTACTACACGACGGCAGCGTCGCCCTGTAAGGCGGTCCTCCAGACCCCGTCGAACGCGAACGCCTGCGGTAGTGACCCGGCAACAGGATGGGCTGCATGGATCGCCGGCGCGCTCGCCGACCCGACAGTCGTCACCGGGCTCCAGTTCGTAATTGACTTCCCTAACGCACGCCTGTTCAAGCCGGCAGACGTCGTCACGATTGATATCGTGACGCGAACCGCCGCGCTGTCGGCAACACCGGGTGCGAATACGACGGCAAAGAACTCGCTGTCAGCATCCGCAATCACGAGGACTGGCACGACGGACACCCCGGTGACTGCGCTCGACTACTCGGTCGTTTCGGTTGCGTTGGCCACCGGTGGCCTTCGTCTCGAAAAAGAGATCACCGGACCCGCAGCATCGTTCATCCCCAACGGTCAGACCTTCACAGGCAAGCTCGTGTGTACGTCATTGACGGAGACAATCGAGCGCGACTACACCATGACAATTGACACGAGTACCGTGCCTGCAACGGTTCCGGTTGTCACGTTCAATGATCTGCCAGGCGGAGCTGAGTGCACAGTCACGGAGACAGCGGCTAGCGGCCAGTCGAGTTACACAGCGACGACTGTCACTATCGACCCGCGGATCACCGATCCCGATCGCTTCCCGATGGTCACGTTGACCAATGACTACCAACTGGCTGGCCTCACGGTGTCGAAGACTGTCACCACTACGGCTCCAGTGACCCCGACGGAGTTCGCGTTTACCGTGAGCTGTAGGTTCCTTGGTGTAGCAGTGCCCCTTGCTGCTGCGGATGCTTCCTTCACGTTGGATGACACCGAGTCCCGCAGCATCACCGGTATCCCGGTCAATTCCCGTTGCGTCGTCACAGAAACCGATGCAAAGGGTGCGGACACGACGATCATGACGGCGAGTACGGACTCGACTCACTCTGGATCGAGTGTTGCCGTTGACAACACTGCTCGCACGGCGACGTTCACCCGGTTGAGCCCGAACAATGCCGACGATGACATCACCAACACGACTACAGCTGACAACAGGTTCGACGCGCCCGCCGCTCTCGTCGTCACGAAGAAGCTGCTCGGCGACGGCTCAGCCCAGTTCGGTGAGGGCAAGACCTTCAGCGTTGCTGTGCTCTGTACGTTCGGAACGACAACTCAGTACGACGACTCGGTGTTGCTGAATGCCGGCAACGCGTGGCAGGTCGTGCTCGAGGACATCATCGCCGACTCAGACTGCACGTTCACCGAGTCAAGTCTTCAGGGCGCGGATGCCGTGGTCATCACTCCGAACGACGGTAACGATACGACCGTGGGCAGGCTCACAGTTCCCGCACCGACAGTCGCAGTGCCCTCTCCGGTTGTCAATATTGACGTCACCAACTGGTACTTGACGGGCTCAGTTGAGGTCACAAAGACCTTCGCAGGCGACACTGGCGCGATTGACAAGTTTGCACGCAACCCCGTACCTGCGATCGAGTTCGAGTTCAGCTTGAGCTGCATTCGAGACGGAGAAAGCGTTGTCATTCCTGGTGGGGCAACCCGCACGGTAACGGCGGCATCGCCGGTAGCGGATTACACCAGCCTTGCTTCTGGAGCCGAGTGTGCCCTCACGGAAACTCGCACCGGGGGCGCAAGCATCACGAGAGTCCTGGACGAGAACTCCGCCGAGGTAGTCGATGGAGCATTCACGATCGCTGTCGACAACAGGGTGTTGTCGGTCGATGATCAGGTTCAGCCAGACCTCTCGGTTGAGAACACCTATCGTTTCGCTGAAGTTGCTGCGACTAAGCAAGTCATTAACGCCGCGGATGCTGGCTCTCGTGCCACCGGTCCTTTTGAACTCACACTCGAGTGCACTCTCGACGACAGGAACATCACCGCTGCGGAGGGTGCTGCACAGGCAATCTCGAATGGTGAAGTTGTGACGTGGACTGAACTCGCCGAGGGAGCGAACTGCACGATCGTGGAGACAAAAACGGGCGGTGCGACGCAGACGACGACAACGATGACAGCGGCTGATCGCAGCACTGGACCCTCAATCGTCGGGACCTCAGTGACTCTTCTTCCGCTGCGGTGGACCGGCGCCGATGCACCCAACGCGATCACCTTTACGAACTCGTTCCACCTCGCCTACACCGGCTCAGATGCAGACCTAGCATCTCGTGTACTGCTGCCGTTAGGGCTGATCTTGGTTGGCGGACTGTTCCTTGGCCTTGTCGCTACCAAGCGTCGAGGTCGCCGGGAGCTGCTCTCAAGCGAGTAGCGCTAGCGCAGTCGATCAGCCCGAGAAGTGCAGCCGGTAGAGCGCAGGATGCGGTGCTACGCGATGCTTACGGAACGTCGCGAGCACGAAGTTGTGAAAGCTCCGCTTCGCGATCAGCGAGGGCAGAACGTCGGCTAGTTGTACTGCCCAGAGAGGTTAGTTAACCGGCTGATGGGTGGGTGGCCTCCGATTGCAGTGTGGGGCCTGTGATGATTGTATTCGTGAAGCCAGGCCGGGA
>NZ_BAAAKW010000032.1:0-108773 GCF_039527955.1 Rhodoglobus aureus
CCCGCCTACTCGCCCTCGCCACAGGAATCTGGCACAACTGGCTCATCGGAGCATCACACAAACGATCCCTCATCGCCTACGACCATTAGGACTCACTCATCTAGGCCCTACGCGGTTCATCGGCTGCGTCGGCACCGACAACCTCGGTGACTCGTTGGTTCAGGATCTGGAGGCGGAGGGCGTCGACGTGCGCGTTCAGCGCAAGCAGGCCACCGGAACCATCGTCATCCTGATCGATCAGGATGGTGAACGCAGCATGCTGCCCAATCGGGGAGCGGCGACATTGCTCGATGACGTTCCCGATGAGTGGCTGGATGGGCTCGAACTTCTCCATGTGTCGGCGTATTCCTTCAACGGCGACCCCGTCGGAAAGACGACGATCGATGTGATTCGTCGCGCTCGGCAGAAGGGAATTCTGATCTCCATTGACGTCGCCTCTACCGGGATGCTCGCCCAGTATGGGGTGGAGCGCTTCCTCGACCTGATGGCCGACCTTCGCCCCGATTTCATCATCGGCAACAAGAGCGAAACGGAATTTCTCGAGCTGGTCGTTGATGGGCAGCCTGGCTCCCGAGCAACGCGGCTTCCCAGCACGATTGTGGTGACCAAAGCAGGCGCAGACCCGACCATCGTGCACCGGCCGAGCGACGAACGAATTGTGGTTCCGGTGCCGATCGTGCAGGAGATACGTGACCTTACCGGAGCCGGTGACGCGTTTGCGGCAGGATTCCTGAGTGCCTTCCTCTCAACCCATGACCTGCAGAACGCGTGCGTCGGCGGCCATGCTGCAGCCGCCTTGGTTCTAGCCTCCCCCGGAGCATCCGTCGGATGACCCGACTTTTCGTGAAGATCTGCGGAATCTCCACTAGGGATGCCGTGGCGGCCGGCGCCGACAGCGGCGCCGACGCGATCGGGTTCGTCTTTGCGCCCGGAAGCCCTCGCCAGGTCACGGCCGAACAGGCGCGGTCGCTCATGACCGAGTTGCCGTCATCCATCGAAACCGTCGGTGTCTTCCGCAATCAGCCCATTGACACGGTACTCAGCACCGCGCGCAGTGCCGGCGTCACGACAGTGCAGCTGCACGGCGACGAGGGCGATGTTGAATTCGATCAACTCCGAGCAGAGGGGTTCGGCACCATCCGTGCGATCTCGATCGACGACTACCGTCGACTCAGTTTCGCCGGGCAATTGCGCCCTGACGACCGGTTACTGATCGACGCCGTGACCCCGGGCGGCGGGACCGCGTTTGACCCGTCACTGCTCGCTGACGCGGCCCCAACCGGTTTCTGGATCTTGGCCGGTGGCCTGACTCCGCAGAACGTTGCCGAGCTTGTTCGAGCCGGAAAACCACGCGGCGTTGATGTGTCAAGTGGCGTCGAGGTCAGCCGCGGAGTGAAAGACCCCGGTCTCATCCACGCTTTCGTCGACGAAGCCCGCTCTGCCTGATTGCTGCACCCGCACCGCATTAATCACAACTACCGAAGGCGCTGAAACTAGGCCGCCAGGGCAATCAGCCAGAAGTAAATTGCTGCCGCAGCGCCAATGCCCACGACAAGGTTGGTTGCCACGCTGACGAGCGCCGTTCGAACCCGTTTGAGCGTTACGAACTGAATCGTCTCGACGCTGAGGGTGCTGAAGGTGGTGAGTCCGCCGCACAGTCCGGTGAGCAGCACGACTTCGAGATTGGGGTCGATCGTGCCGATGTGCGCGAGCCCAGCAAGCATGCCGCCGAGCGCAGACCCAACGGCATTGACGATCAGAACCGCCCACGGGAATCGCTCGTTGGATGCGAACGCGCGAGCCGTCAGGTACCGCAAGATTGAGCCGCCCGCCCCCGCAACGAGGATCGCTGCAACTACCCCGCCGGTCATTCGGTCAACATTTCCGCGTGCACGGTGTCGCTGTCGAGCTCAGCATCGTCGCTGCCGGAACGGAGGGCGCGACGCGAACCGAGCCACAACCCGAAGGCTGCGGCGGCGAGCCCGAGCACCATCGTCGCGGCCAAGTAGATGATGGCGAGCATCCACTGGTCAACACCAATGAGGTTCACAACGGCGACAGCAAGCGCAGAGAATGTGGTGAACGAGCCGAGCAAGCCTGCACCGAGTCCGGCGCGCGCCCACGTGGGTGATGGACCCCACAACTTGGCGACGAGGAGGGCGAGTACGAAGCTGCCAACAATGTTTGCGATGAGCGTTGAGACCGGAAACAGGTCATCGGTGGTCGCGAAGGCGAGATCGAGGGAAAAACGCAGTCCGGTACCGAGCGCGCCGCCAACGGCAACAGCAGCAAGGTCCCGAATCATTGCGTGCCCTTTCGGTGGTCCGTGGCGGTTGGCCCGCACTGTCACCTTATGACAAACGGGCACCCTGCCGTGGCCTGTTGCGGCCCTAGACTTGCCCCATGCCCCGCTCCGCTTCACGCCGTCGTCTGTGGCCGTGGATCGTATTGGCGGTTGTCGCCGTGCTGCTCGTGCCAGTTGCCATCATTGCGGTGCCGATTCTCACCCATGAGAGCGCCGGGCAGTCGAACCAGCAGCAGACCGATGAGCGGTGGCCTCTCTCGGTAACAGCGACTGGTGATGACGGACGAACGCGCACGCTCAGCGTTGCTGGCGAGAACGGCGAGCCGATCGAGACCAAGGCTCTCGTTCGCAGCGAACGAGTCGTCGTGAGCGGCACTGGATTTGACGGATCGCAGGGTGTCTACGTTGCTGTCTGCGTGATCCCCGCGACCGCCGCAGACAAGCCGGGCCCCTGCATCGGTGGTGTGCCAAGCCAGCGGCAAGAAGACGTAGCGGCAGGCACGGTGCAGTGGGCTCCGAGCAATTGGATCAACGCTGACTGGGCGTGGCGGCTCTTCGGCGCTCGCAGCTATGACGACAGCTCGGAAGGCACCTTCACTGCCTACCTAGAGTTGGGCGACCCGCAGGGCGAAGATGCCGATTGCCTCGCGAACGCCTGCGGCATCTATACCCGCAACGACCACACTGCGCTTAACGACCGAGTGCAGGATGTTTATGTGCCGGTGCAGTTCAGCGAGTAACCGTCTCAGGCTTGCCTGACTCCACGGCACCCGTTTCGGCAGTCGTCGCGTCAGCCGCAGGGGTGATTGCCGCCGGTACCATCAGCCACGGAATCGTGAAGTGCACGATGGGGCCGATCAGTAGCGCGAACGCGAGGGTGCCCCACCCCAGGTTTCCGCCGAGAATCGCGCCGATGGTGAGCACGACAATCTCGATACCGCTGCGAACGATCCAAATCTTTCCCCCAAATTTGCGATGGATGCCCGTCATTAGGCCATCGCGTGGGCCCGGCCCGAATCGCGCGCCCAGGTAGAGGCCTGTGGCGATACCGAGCAAGACGAGGCCGGCTACGAAAAGCAGGATGCGCACGAATAGCCCTTCGATTTCAGGCAGCATCCACAAACCAAGCTGAGCACTGGGCCCAACGAGCGCAACGTTGAAGACAGTGCCGATACCGGGCTTCTGGCGGATCGGGATCCATAGCAGCAGCACGATCAGGCCAACGATGTTAGTGACAAGCCCAAAGGGAAGGCCGGTAGTGAGCGAGACACCCTGCCCGAGTACGTCCCACGGGGCGACCCCGATTTCTGCGCGAATCATGAGCGCAATGGCGAAGCCGTAGAAGAAAAGCCCAAAGGCGAGCTGGGCTACACGGCGAGCCATGATGAGACGAGGAGTCATAAAGATATCCAATTATGCAATTGGACTCTAAACAAGAGGCCAATTCGGGTATTCTGGCCTCATGAATAGCCTTTCTGCACGCGCATTGGTCGTAATGATGGGCGAATGGCGGTCCGCAGCATCCGCTTCGGCGTACGTGGCTGTGTCCGACCGCATTCGCCTGCTGGTCATGGATGGCCGCATTCTGACCTCGACGCGCCTGCCGGCCGAGCGGGAACTGGCCCTCGCTCTCGGCGTGAGCCGCACCACGGTGACGGCGGCGTACTCGTCGCTGCGCGAGGGTGGCTACGTGGAGAGCACTCGTGGCTCAGGAAGTGTGGCGCAGCTGCCACATCGGTCGTCGCTGATTCCCGACACTGCAGCACCGCAGATGCTCGACTTTAGTAAATCGGCAATGTCTGCCGCGCCTGAAGTGATTGCCGCGTCCCGGCTCGCGGCCGAACAGCTTCCTGCCTATCTGGGCGAGTCGGGCTTCGACCCCGTCGGCATTCCGGTGCTGCGTGAGGCTATCGCCCAGCGGTACGCCGACCGCGGGCTGCCCACCAGCCCCGACCAGATCATGGTCACCCTCGGCGCCCAACATGCCATCGCCCTCATTTCGCGCACTCTCATGTCGCGCGGTGATCGCGCCCTCATGGAGAACCCGAGCTACCCGCACGCCCTCGATGCGCTTCGTGCTGCCGGCGCACGACTCGTGCCGGTTGGGGTTTCGACTGAGACGGGGTGGGATGCGCTCGCCGTAGAGCAGGCCATCCAACGCACGAGCCCTTCGCTGGCCTATCTCATGCCCGACTTTCACAACCCCACTGGGCAGTCGATGCCCGATGAACTTCGCGGAAAGCTGCTTGAGCTTGCTGCACGCCATGGCACTGCGGTAATTGCCGACGAGACGATGGCGGAGCTCAACCTCGATGGCACCGGTAACCGGCTGCCCTTTGCCTCCCATGGCAACGCGATCTCAGTTGGCTCAGTTGGTAAGACAGTGTGGGGTGGTTTGCGCACTGGCTGGATCCGCGCCGATCACGCCACCATCCGTCAGCTAGTCCGCGCCCGATCAGCCGGTGACCTCGGAACCCCGCTGCTCGAACAGCTGGTCGTCACCAATGTGCTCAAAGACTTCCCCTCGATTCTGGATGATCGGCGCACGTCACTGCGTGCGGGCCGCGAGCACCTCTCCACCCTCCTCGCCGAACACCTCCCCAGCTGGCAGGTGCCCCACACCCCCGGCGGGATGACCGCGTGGGTCGGACTCGGTCAGCCAGTCAGCTCACAACTCGTTTTGGCTGCGCGCAACGAAGGTCTTGTGATTGCTGCCGGTCCGCGCTTCGGTATGGATGGGGCGTTTGAGCGATTCCTCCGCATTCCCTTCAGCGGAAACGCTGCGGAATTGGAACAGGGTGTTTCGGCACTGGCCGCCGCCTGGTCGACGGTGATGCGGCATCCGTTCTCACCGGCAAGCAGCGAATTGGCAAACGTCGTTTAGTGCACAAGTAATCTCGCGAGAGTACGCGGATTGATTCGTGTGCTGAGAGAATTGCTTCAACCAAGTAGTGGTTCACGCCACCGTGCCCTCGTTTAACAGCAACGAAAGTTACCTCGTGCACCTGCTCTCCGTTTTCTCTTTGCGCAACCGAGCCCTCATCGCGCTCGTCACAATCGTCATCGGAATCTTTGGTGGGCTGGCGCTGACGTCGCTCAAGCAAGAGCTCATCCCGTCGCTGTCGCTGCCGCAGATCTTCATCGTCTCGACCTACCCTGGGGCGTCACCCGCGGTTGTTGATAAAGACCTGTCCGCGCCGATTGAAGCTGCCATTCAGGGGGTGCCCGGTCTCGAGTCGACCACGGCAACCTCAAACTCCAACTTCTCGAACATCTCAGCCTCGTTCGAATACGGCACCAACATCGCCACCGCCGAGCAGAAGATTCAGCTCGCCATCAACCGCATCTCGGGCCAGTTGCCCGACTCTGCAGACACTCAGGTCTTCACCTTCAACTTCACCGATCTGCCCGTGGTGCAGATCGCGGTGTCTAGTGATCTCGATGCCAGAGAGCTCTCTCGCAAGCTCGAAGCATCCACCCTCGTTGATATCAAGAAGTTGGATGGCGTCAGTGACGCAAGCCTGCTCGGCACGTCAACCCAGCGTGTGGTTATCACTCCCGATCCCGAGAAACTCTTTGTGAATGGTTTGAGTAACGCCGACATCCGCTCGGCGCTCGATGACAACGGTGTGCTGCTGCCCGCGGGGGAGATCACTGAAGACGGCCAGACGCTCACAGTTCAGGCTGGCAACCGCATCACGACGACGGATGCGATCGCAGCGCTTCCGCTGCTTGGCGGTACGAACACCGAGGTTGTGACCCTCGACGACGTCTCGACCGTAGAAGTGATCGATGACCCTGAGACAGGAATCTCGCGAGTCGACGGCCAAGACGCGCTGACGATTGCCATCACCAAAAGCCCTGCGGACAACACTGTTGCCGTATCGCAAGCGGTGAACGACCTCATTCCCGAGCTCGAAAGCGCGCTCGGCAACAACACCCAGTTCACTGTCGTGTTCGACCAGGCACCGTTTATCGAAGAATCGATCAACAGCCTGACTACTGAGGGATTGCTCGGCCTCGTCTTCGCCGTCATCGTGATTCTGGTGTTCTTGCTGTCGATCCGCTCGACGCTGGTTACCGCAATCTCAATCCCGGCATCCGTGCTCATCACCTTCATCGGGATGCAGGTGTCGGGCTACACCCTCAACATCATCACCCTCGGGGCGCTCACCATTTCCATCGGTCGAGTAGTGGATGACTCGATTGTGGTCATTGAGAACATCAAGCGCCACGTGTCGATGGGGGAGCAGAAACTGCAGGCCATCCAGACAGCGGTGAAGGAGGTTGCGGGAGCTATTACGGCATCCACAGTGACGACCATTGCGGTGTTCCTGCCGCTCGCGCTCGTTGGCGACATCACTGGTGAGTTGTTTCGACCGTTCGCGCTCACGACCGCGATCGCGCTCGCAGCTTCACTCTTTGTCTCGCTCACGATCGTTCCCGTGTTGGCCTACTGGTTCCTCGGAAACAAGGTTGCACCGCGTCACACCGAGGAAGCCGTCGAGCACGCGCACGCTGCTGGCCTTCCTCAGGCGGAGAAGACGACCGCGCTGCAACGTGGCTACCTCCCCGTGATCAAGTGGACACTCAAGCGCCCAGTTGCCACGCTCCTGGTTGCAGCCCTTCTGCTGGGCGGAACCGTCGCCCTTCTCCCCTTCATGAAGACCAACTTCATCGGCGACAGCGGACAGAACACGCTCACCGTGAGCCAGACATTGCCTCTCGGTACGAGCCTTGAAGCACGTGACGAAGCGGCGAAGAAGGTCGAAGATGTGCTCATCGATCTCGACGGCGTAGAGACGGTACAGCTGTCGATTGGCTCAAGCGGCGGATCATTGCGCGCAGCATTCTCCGGCAGTGGCGCGAGCACCTTCTCGCTCACCACCGACCCCGCGGTCGACCAGGTCGAGCTGCAAGCGAACGTGCGTGATGCCGTCGCTGGCATTGATGATGCCGGCGAGGTCACTCTCGCAGCGGCGTCCAGTGGATTCGCTTCGAGCGACATCGAGATCAACATCACCGCGACCAGTGATTCCGAACTGCGCGAAGCATCGGATGCCCTGCTCAAGAAGGTGCGCGACCTCGATGTGGTTGCTGAAGCAACAAGCAACCTTTCGGAGCAGCAGCCGTTCATTTCAATCACGGTCGACCGCGACAAGGCCGCAAAACTTGGCCTCAGCGAGATTGCTGTTGGTGGAATTGTGACC
Organism: Rhodoglobus aureus; assembly: GCF_039527955.1. Lineage (NCBI taxonomy): Bacteria > Bacillati > Actinomycetota > Actinomycetes > Micrococcales > Microbacteriaceae > Rhodoglobus > Rhodoglobus aureus. The sequence continues at coordinate 7,516 of NZ_BAAAKW010000032.1, forward strand.
GGCGCGATGAACCCGAGTGCTGTTGGCAGCGCGGTGATTGACGAAGCGACGCTGTCGATCTATATCCTTAACGAGTCCGCACCGGTCACGATTCAGGAGCTGCGTGACTTTGACATTCCGAGTGCTGCCGGGCTCGTTCCTCTCACCGATGTGGCAACCGTGAGCGTCGACGACGGTCCGGCGAGCATCACGTCTGTGAAGGGCGTGCGCAGCGCGACTGTCAGCGTCACTCCGAGCAGTGACGACGTGGGTTCGGCATCAGCTCTGGTTGCTGCCGCCGTCGATGAGGCAGAGCTGCCGGCGGGCGCTTCGGCTTCGCTGGGTGGCGTTGCTACCGAGCAGACGGATGCGTTCCAGCAGCTTGGCCTTGCGCTCTTGGTCGCGATTCTGATCGTTTATGTCGTGATGGTTGCGACGTTCAAGAGCCTGCGCCAGCCGCTGCTCTTGCTCGTGTCGGTGCCGTTCGCGGCAACCGGTGCAATCGCACTTCAGGTGATCTCGGGCATCCCGCTCGGTGTTGCTTCGCTGATCGGCGTGCTCATGCTGATCGGTATCGTCGTCACGAACGCAATCGTGCTCGTTGACCTCATCAACCAGTACCGGGTGAAGGGCATGCGTGCTCGCGAAGCCATCATCGAGGGCTCTTCGCGTCGACTTCGCCCGATTCTCATGACGGCAGCGGCGACAATCTTCGCGCTGCTTCCACTCGGTATTGGCCTCACGGGCGAGGGCGGATTCATTTCGCAACCGCTCGCAATCATCGTTATTGGTGGCCTCGTTTCTTCGACCCTGCTGACACTCGTGGTATTGCCCGTTCTCTACTACCTCGTTGAGGGTGCCAAGGAACGTCGCGAAGACCGCAAGGCTGCTGGCACTGACCGCAAGAGTCGTCGCGCTGCCAAGAAGGCTGGTGTCGACTCGAGCGCGGTAGGCGCCACAAGCTAACGATTTCTGACTCGTCCATTTCCCTCGGATGCCCTAGGCTGATCCGGGGGAAATGGAGATTCTGTCATGAATTCTATTGGGGAAAATAGCACGATCGGGCGCTCGATTCCGGTGCCGATCGTTCGTGCCGATCAGTTCGGTTGGGCTCAGAAGCTCTGGGCCGAGCAGCCGACGGTTTGGCCACAATCGCCACCCAAGTTCGCGCCCCTCACTGCTGCCACTCACGTGGTGTTTGTGCTGTTGCTGGTCGTTGCAGTCGGTGGCATAGCGCTCTACCTTCTCGAGTACCTCGCTGCCCCCGCGGCCGATGCCGGTCGACAGCTTCTACTCGGCGCGATAACGGCCGACCTTGTCATTGTGCTGATCGCGGTTACTCTCGCGCGATTAAGCATTGCCGTGCCTGTTGCCCGGTTGATGTTCCTGTTCTTCGCCGTGACAGCGACTCTCGGTGTGGTTTCTGCGGGACTGGCTGTTGTTCAGAATCAGGATGTGGCATCCGAATTCACGACCATCCCGCAGTTCGCGAACCTACCGCTGCTCATCGCCGGCGTGGTTTTTCTGGGTCTCGCGATTGTGGTCTGGGTGAAATTGACCACTCAAGTGCGTAGCTTTGCGCACTGGCGCGGCAACGTCGTCACAGCGCGCAAGACAGTGTTTCCTGGTGGCCAGCGTGAACGTCAGTTCACCGGCGAGCCCCTTGTGATCGATGAGAACTCTGGTGAGTTGGAGCGGAGACTTGCCGTTGCTGAACGCCTCAGCGCGCCCCTGCTGGAACAGCTTCTGCGGATGCCCGGTGTCACTATCGTTCACGGCCTCTCAATTCCTGGTTCGCGTACCGCACACGTCGGGCACGCCGTCGTTGCCGGAAACCAGATCGCGTTCATCGACTCACTGCTCTGGGCGCCAGGTGAGTATGTGTTGGATGCGTGGGGCCGCGTTGTGCGCGACGGCAAGATTGATGAACTCATCAACGTCACCACCGCGATTGCCGCTCAACGTCACGCCGCCGATCGCCCACAGCTAACGATTCGTTCGTGGGCTGTCGTGCACCGACTTGCGGATGCACCGCTCACGATCGTCACGGATCCCCAGAACACGGTGCGATTGGTGACCCCCGAAGAGCTGCTCCGGGAAGTCGGCGAGTGGCTGGCACCGGTTGGAGAGCAGATCGACACCTTCGCACTGCAGTTCGCAGTGAACTCGCGCCTCAAATAGAAACGGAGAGCTCATGCTCGGCAATACCTCGTTCCTTCTCATATCGATCGGGCTGCCTTTGGTGGCGATCGCGGTCGGCGCCTACCTCGCCTACTGGCTCATTCGGGCTGCTGTAGCCGCAGGGTTGCGCGACCACCACAAGTGGTTAGAGCGTCGTACTGAAAAGACGCTTCCTCCCGAGCCGGGGCCGGATCGCAATCTTCCGTACGACCACAACGTCTAAAGACGGGGCTGCGGCATCCCGATCCTCGCTATCGGACGCGCAATGGAGTAACGTAGTTAAGTCGGCTCAAGACAGCGCGAAATTTCGCGTATGGGTTTGTAAGTCTTGCGGGCCGGTTTGCCAGCCAATCCAGCTGGTGACAATCACACGAATGTATGTGACGGCCTCGGTCAAAGACTGCCCGGGTTCAGAAGTGCAGCGCACGAATGCTCAAGCTAATTAGAAGATAACCAATCGGTATCTAGCCAGTCGGTCTCTAGCTAATTAAATGGTGAGCGTTAGCGTGCGCGCGTGCTCCACGCACTAGATGTGTTTCATCTACGAATAACCCGGAAAGAACTATGCCTAATTTCAATAAACCCGCCACTGGCCGTAGCGGAAAAAACTTCAAGTCTGCCCCTAAGGGTGGCAGCGGAGCACGCAGCGAAGGTCACCGCGGATTCCGCCCAGACCAGGGCGAAGCTCCCAAGCGTCGCTGGAGTGCCGATGACCGTGCCGCACGCACTGGAGACCGCAACACCGGTTCTTCTCGTGGTGGCCGTGGCGATAGCCGCCCCGACTGGACTCCTCGCGAAAAGCCTGCCCGTGGCGGACGCCCCGAAAATGGCGACCGCAACGATCGTCCCTCCTACGGTGACCGCCCGCAGCGCAGCAGCGAACTTCCCTCCTACGGCGACCGCCCCGAGCGTGGAGGCCGCCCGACATCGGGTGACCGCAACGAGCGCCCCCAGCGCGATTCACGTCCCGACCGCGGTGGCTACGGCGACCGCCCGCAGCGCGACTCGCGCCTCGAGCGTGGCGGTTACGCCGGCCGCTCAGAGCGCCCGTCGTATGGTGACCGTCCCGACCGCGGAGCGTCCGCTGGTCGTTCAGAGCGTCCCTCATACAATGACCGCAACAACTCTGGTCGCACCGAGCGCCCGTCGTATAACGATCGCAACTCGAGTGGCCGTACCGAGCGTCCCTCCTACAACGACCGCAACTCCGGTGGTCGTTCAGAGCGTCCCGCGTACAACGACCGTGGTGCATCCGCTGGTCGTACTGAGCGCCCGTCGTACAACGATCGTGCCCAGCGCACGGAGCGTCCGGCCTACAATGACCGCCCGCAGCGCACCGAACGCCCCGCGTACAACGATCGCGCTCAGCGCACCGAACGCCCCGCGTACAACGATCGCGCTCAGCGCACCGAACGCCCCTCATACAATGACCGCAATGCCGGTGGCCGTTCAGAGCGCCCGTCCTACAACGACCGCGCTCAGCGTTCGGAGCCGCGCGAAAGCGCGTACTACCCCGCCCGCGATGGCAAGTCGTCGCACTCACAGCAAGAAGATGTTGTTCTTGAGCGTCTCGTAGCCAAGGTAGTTACCGCGAGCGAGGTAGAAGGCAAGTCCTTCATCGACCTCGGTATCGGTTCGAATATCTCGCGTCAGCTCGCATCCATGGGCGCAGAATCGCCGTTCCCCATCCAGGCAGCAACCATCCCCGACGTTCTCGCCGGCAAGGATGTTCTTGGCCGCGGAAAGACCGGATCGGGCAAGACCATCGCTTTCGGTGCGCCCCTCGTTGAGCGCCTCATGGAAAACAATGGTGGCAAGGACCGTCAGATGGGTCGCAAGCCTCGCGCCCTCATCCTCGCTCCGACCCGTGAGCTTGCTCAGCAGATCGACCGCACCATTCAGCCCATCGCACGCAGCGTTGGCCTGTTCACCACAACCATCGTTGGTGGCGTTCCTCAGTACAAGCAGGTTGCAGCCCTCACGCGTGGTGTCGATGTCATCATCGCTACCCCTGGTCGCGTTGAAGACCTCATCGAGCAGGGTCGACTCGACCTCAGCCAGGTGAAGGTTACTGTTCTCGACGAAGCAGACCACATGTGCGACCTCGGGTTCCTTGAGCCCGTTCAGCGCATCCTGCGTGAGACCAGCGAAGGCGGCCAGAAGTTGCTCTTCTCGGCGACCCTCGACAAGGGTGTTGCCACTCTCGTCAAGGAGTTCCTTGTTGACCCGGCAGTGCACGAGGTTGCTGGCGAAGACCAGGCTTCTTCCACGATCGACCACAAGGTTCTGCTCATTGAACAGCGCGAAAAGCGCGCGATCATCAAGCAGCTTGCTGCTGGTGCGGGCAAGACTCTTGTCTTCACTCGCACGCGTGCGTTTGCTGAAGAGATGGCCGAATTCTTGAGCATGGGTGGAACTCCGGCAACCAGCCTCCACGGTGACCTCAACCAGTCGCGTCGTACCCGCAACCTGCAGATGCTCACGAGCGGCAAGGTTAACGTGCTCGTCGCGACAGACGTTGCAGCCCGCGGCATCCACGTGGATGACATCAGCCTCGTTATTCAGGCTGATGCTCCCGAGGAGTACAAGACGTACCTGCACCGTTCAGGTCGCACCGGTCGCGCAGGCAAGGTCGGCACCGTTGTCACGCTGATCAACCGCAACCGTCGTCGCAAGATGGACGAACTGCTCGGCCGCGCCGAGATCGATGCAGAGTCGATCGACGTAGCTGCCGGAGACGCCGTCATCGACAAGTTGGCTGCGCTCTAACCACGAAGCTAGCTTTACCCAGCACAGGAAAGCCCCGGATGCCCCACTCGCGTGGTCGGCATCCGGGGCTTTCCGATTGTGGGGGTTGGCGCCCGCTGCACGTGCTCGCACAGCGGCAGTGCGTAAACACGCGAACACAAGTGTGGCGATCGTCCCGAAAGCGCAATAGGGTGACGACATGTCGGATACCCATAACGAACGTGCCATCGAAGACGAGATTGTTACCGACTTTAGCGAGCGGATGTCGTACGGCTCCTACCTAGAACTCGACCAGCTGCTGAGCGCGCAAACTCCGCAGAGCAAGCCCGAGCATCACGACGAGATGCTGTTCATCATCCAGCATCAGACTACTGAACTATGGCTGAAGCTCGTGATTCACGAGCTGACCTCGGCCCGCGATCTCATCGCCAACGACAACCTCTCTATTGCGCTCAAGCGCATTGCGCGCGTGAAACACATCCAGCGCACCCTGACCGAGCAGTGGTCGGTGCTCGCGACCCTCACGCCCAGCGAATATTCGCAATTTCGCGACTACTTGGGAAACTCATCCGGATTCCAGTCGTACCAATATCGTGCAGTGGAGTTCTTGCTCGGCAACAAGAACGCTGGCATGCTCAAGGTCTTCGAATCGCATCCCGAAGCCCACGCTCTGCTCAGCAAACTGCTGGCCGAACCCAGCGTCTACGATGAGTTTTTGCGCTACCTCGCTCGTCATGGTTACGACATCCCGGATGCCGTACTCAACCGCGATGTCACCCGCGGTTACGAGCAAAACGATGACCTCATCGAAACGTTCCGCCACATCTATGACAACGAAAGCGAACACTGGCTCGCCTACGAAGCGTGCGAAGAGTTCGTTGACCTCGAAGACAACTTCCAACTCTGGCGCTTCCGCCACATGAAAACAGTCATGCGCATCATCGGGATGAAACGCGGCACCGGCGGATCAAGCGGCGTCAGCTTCTTGCAAAAAGCCCTCAACCTCACCTTCTTCCCTGAGCTCTTCGCCGTGCGAACCGAGATCGGGCGCTCGTGAGCGAACCCGCAGCACCGGCGATCGACTACAGAATCGACGGGTATTGGATGCGCGAATGGCACGGGCCCGCAACAGTGCGGGTCACGCCAGAATCAATCACCGTACTCTCGGATACCGCAACTGCGGATAACCCAACTGTGGATGCCCCGACTGCGGATGCCCGTACCACCGATGCCCCAACCGCCGCCACCCGGCACCTTCCGGGTGTGCTGCTTCCGGGTTTTCGTGACTCACACGTGCACCTTGGTTTGATCGAGCCGCGCACCCTCATTGCTGGCGGACTTGCTGCCGTTGATGACTTGGGTGGTGACCCCGCTCGGCTGATCCAGTGGGCTGACGACGATGAGGTTTCCGCGCTGCGCTATGCCGGGGCATTCATTACGGCTCCCGGCGGCTACCCCTCCACTCGGGCCTGGGCTGCAACGCTTTCCGTGTGCGAAGTCGCGACACCCGAGCAGGCAATCACGGTCGTAGCGGAGCAGGTGGCTGCTGGGGCAACCCTGGTGAAGGTCACACTCAACACCGACGATGGACCCGTCATTTCTGACGCTACGTTGACCGCGATTGTGGAGTACGCCCACAGCCGAGGCTGCGAAGTGGTCGCCCACGTTCAGGGCAAAGGTCAGGCGCTGCGAGCATTCACTGCGGGTGTCGATCGCCTCGCTCATAGCCCCTGGTCTGAGCGCCTCGATGACTCCCTGATCGAGCAGATGGTAAAGCCAAACCCGCGTTTCTTGGGTGGTCGCCACTCATGGATCAGCACCCTCGACATCCACGGTTATGGCCAGCGTGGCTCAGAGTTCGAGACCGCGAGCGACAACCTGCGAAGGTTCCATCACGCCGGGGGAATCGTGCACTATGGCACCGATATGGGCAACGGCGACCTTCCCCCCGGACTCAACCAACGCGAACTAACGGCACTACAGGATGCCGGCGTGCGCAACGATGCCCTACTGCGCGCCCTCTGTCTGCCGGGCTTCGGCAGCACAGTGAGCCACCTTCCGACAGTCCCCGACGTCGACACCGATCTTGCCGAATGGCTGATGACCGCAACCGTAGTGACCGCCCGAGAACTGATGAGGACCCAATGACAACCACACCCGACGCTGTGACTCTGGATGCAGTCGACCCGCTTGCCGCCTTTCCTGCGAAGTTCGTGCGGTCGCCAGAAGTGCGCGCCTACCTCGACGGCAATTCGCTTGGACGGCCAACGACCGCGAGCGCCGAACAGTTAGCGTCATTCGTTAGTGAGCAGTGGGGCGGACGCCTCATCCGCGGCTGGGATGAAGCCTGGTACGAGCTTCCGCTGACGCTCGGCGATCGTCTTGGTGCTGCCACCCTGGGCGCTGCCCCCGGTCAAACCTTCATCGGAGACTCGACCACCGTTGTGCTCTACAAACTCATCCGAGCCGCGCTGACCGCACGCCCCGATCGCAGCGAAATTGTCATCGACACCGGCAACTTTCCTACCGACCGCTACCTCGTTGAGGGCATCGCCGACGAACTTGGCAAGACGTTGCGCTGGATCGACCCGCCTATCGACGGGGGAGTGACCGCCGACCACGTACGAGCCGCGCTCAGCGAGAACACGGCGCTTGTCGTGATCAGCCATGTCGCCTATCGCTCCGGCTACCTCGCAGACATGCCCGGCATCACCGCCCTCACCCACGACGCGGGGGCGCTCGTGCTCTGGGACCTTTGTCACTCCGCGGGAGTCGTCGAAACCCAACTCGATGACTGGGGCGTCGACCTCGCCGCCGGCTGCACCTATAAATACCTCAATGGCGGGCCAGGCTCCCCGGCGCTCGGCTACGTCCGCGCAGAACACATCGAGACCATGACACAGCCGATACAGGGGTGGATGGGCAGCAGCAGCCCATTCGAAATGGGGCCAGGCTATGCGCCGCACCACGGCATCCGGCGCTTCATCAGTGGTACGCCTTCGATCGTCGGATCGCTCGCGATGCAAGACATGCTCGGGCTTATCGAGGAAGCGGGGATTTCGGCGATCCGCGCGAAGTCTGTCGCGCTCACCGAATATGCGCTCGTGCTCGTCGACGAACTGCTCGTGCCTCTCGGCGTTACCGTGAGCTCACCACGCGATGCCGCCGAGCGTGGCAGCCATGTCACGATCGATCACGAGAGCTTCGCGAATGTGAATGCAGAGCTATGGAAACAGGGGATCATTCCTGACTTCCGGCGGCCCCACAGTATCCGCTTAGGGCTGTCACCGCTCAGCACCACCTTTGCCGAAGTGCAGCTTGGCGTTGAAGCAATTCACGCGCAGATGGTCAAGTAGCCAGCCGTGATTCTGGATGACTTCGACTCCCGCCCTGGAAGTGCCACGTCACTGCTGCGCACGTTTGTTGGCTCGCAGCTGCGTCAGCTTGGTGGCTGGATCTCGTCGGCGCAGCTCGTACGCATCATGGAGGCGTTGGGAGTGCCAGCCAATGGCGCTCGCAGTGCGATCACTCGAGTGAAATCAAAAGGTCTGCTGTTTTCCGAGGTAGTGAACGGGCAACAGGGGTACCGGGTCAATGCCGACGCGGTGCCGATGTTGGAGAGTGGCGACCGCCGCATTTTCAGTTTTCGGCAGCAGCGCGAAGACGACCACTGGTGTTTGATCTCGTTCTCGATTCCTGAGTCGCGGCGGGATGCCCGCCACCAGTTGCGTCGCCGACTCGGCTGGATCGGCTGCGGAACTGTCGCGACGGGGCTGTGGATTTGCCCCGCAGCGCTCAAGGATGAGGTGCAAGAGATTCTCGACGACCTCGACCTGCGAGAGTGCGCAACCCTGTTCATCACGGGTCGACCCGAGGCGAACCGCTCGCTGGAAGATGCCGCAGCCCAGTGGTGGGATTTGGAACGCCTGCGTGAACTTCATGAACGCTTTCTCGCTCAGCACTCGAGCCAGGTGGGCCCGGCCGCGACCGATGCTGAAGCATTCGCCCGCTATATCCATGCTCTGGATCAGTGGCGCGTGATCCCCTATCTTGATCCCGGATTGCCGAACTCAGCGCTGCCGACGGAGTGGCCAGGACAGGCGAGCCTCGAACTCTTTGGCCGCATCTCACGCTCGTTGGCGGCTCGAGCGCACGCTTTTGCGCGATCAGCTGCCCACTGAGCGGATGCCGGATCTGGGCCGATGCTGCCGCGAGCGTTGGCGGGGTTGCCAGAAAATGTGCACGCTAACAGTGGGTTACGCGCACATGAGCAATTCGATTTAACCCTTGGAATGAGCTGTGAGCGACGATATGGTCACTCATGCCCCCAATGGGGGTAGACCGCAGATTTCATAATTCTCGAGGGGATTGCCCGCTATGCATTATCGAAGCAGCCGGCCAATGCGACTCACGATAGGGGCACTTGCCACTTCGTGCGCGATCGCGTTGACCACAATTATCGCTCCGGCCGTACTGGCCGTTGACGCAACGGCGACTATTGCCGATGTTCAAGGCACAACAGCAGCGAGCCCAATGGTGGGTTCGACCGTCACTGTAGAAGGTGTCGTCACTGCTGATTACCGTGGAGCCTCTGGCTACCGCGGCATTGTGATCCAGACTCCCGGTTCGGGTGGTGCGAGTGACGCGACGCCCGGTGCCTCCGACGGAATCTTCCTCTACCTCAACAATCTGAACCCAGCAGTATCGATCGGCGACAAGGTCACCGCGACCGGCCCGGTTGATGAACGCTTCGGTCAAACCCAGCTTGGTGCAGGGGCAACTCCCGCCACTGTTGAGCTCGTTATTGAGGCGGCGCAGCTCGCGGCCGAAGACATGGTGCAAGCAACGGCGCTTGATGCCAGTGTTGTCGGCAACGATCGCGAACCATTCGAGTCGATGCTGGTTACCCCCACTGGGGACTACCTGGTCAGCTCAAGCCACCAGCTCTACAACTTCGGCACCCTCTGGCTCAGCCCAGGTGAACTTGCCGTCAAGAGCACCGAAACCACGGATGCCGGTGATGCTGCCAACGCGATCGCAGCAGCAAACCGTGCGAGCCGCATCTTCCTCGATGATGGCTACAGCATCCAAATCTCTAACGGGTCTCACCCCGGCGACCAGCCGTACTTCTCGGCTGGCACTGTTGTGCGCAACGGTGACACCGTTGAGTTCCCGGCGAACCCCTACGTTCTGAGCTACGGCTTTGGCGACTGGCGTTTGCAGCCGACCATCGCGATCAACGATTCGAGTGCGGCAGAGTATCTCCCCACTTTCGCCTCGACGAACCCACGCGAAGCGTCGGCTCCGGTAGTTGGAGGAGACTTCGCGGTCTCAGCATTCAACGTCTTCAACTACTTCACGACACTGAAGAGTGAAGATCCGGATGCGCGTGGTGCTTCCACCGCTGCGCAGTTTGCGATTCAGCAGTCGAAGATTGTTGCTGCAATCAATTCGCTCGATGCGGATGTTGTTGGTCTCCAAGAGATCGAGAACTCCATTAAGTTGGGTGGCGGTCTTGACGAAGCGCTCATGGATCTCGTGGGTGCTCTCAACGCGGCAGCTGGCGCGGGAACGTGGGATTACGTTCGCACCCCCGCAGCGCTGAACGATGCAGCCATCACCGACTTCATCACCAACGCAATTATCTTCAAGCCGGCATCGGCGACTCCGGTTGGCGACAGCTTCACTGCGGTTGACGAGACGGTCTGGGACATCGCGCGTGAGCCGATCGCTCAAACCTTTGAGTCGAATGGCGAAATGATCACGGTGATCGCTAACCACTTCAAGTCGAAGGGTGGATCGGGTGCTGAACCTGCCGACGGACAGGGTCGTTTCAACACTGAACGTGTTGAGCAGGCCACCGCGGTAAAGGCTCTCGTTGACAGCATTTCTGCTGACCCTGCCAAGAGCGACCAGGTTGTTCTTGTTGGTGACTTCAACTCCTACTCTGAAGAAGACCCGGTTCAGGTGTTCACTTCGGCTGGTTACGTTGACACCCTTGCGGCAACCACTGACGACAAGTACACCTACACCTTTGATGGTGAACTGGGATCGCTCGATCACATCATCGTTTCGCCGTCGCTTGCCGACAAGGTGACCGATGCTGCGGTCTGGAACATCAACTCTCCAGAGTGGTCAGATCGCGGTTACGCCTTCGGAGCAACAGAAGCTGGCACCGTATTCCGCTCAAGCGATCACGACCCGATCAGCGTCGGCCTCAGCACTGAGGCGGTCCCGGTCGAGATCGAGATTCTGACGACGAACGACTTCCACGGTCGTATCGAGGTTGATCGCGGTATTCCCGGTGCAGCGCAGCTCGGTGGAATGGTGAACTTCTGGGAGGCACAGAACCCGAACACCACGTTTGTTGGTGCCGGTGACTTCATTGGTGCATCCACATTCACGTCGTTCATTCAGAACGACCAGCCCACGATTGACGTGCTCAACGAAATCGGACTCGCCACGAGCTCCTTCGGTAACCACGAATTCGATCAGGGTCGTGCCGATGTCGACGACCGCATTCTGGAAGCCGCCAACTGGCCCTACCTCGCAGCGAATCTCTATGATCGGGCCACAAACGCTCCGGCCTATGACGAGTACTTCCTGCAAGAGTTCGATGGTGTGACCGTCGGATTTATCGGTGCCGTTACTGAGGGCCTTAACGAGCTGGTCAGGCCCTCGGGAATCGCGTCGCTGGAGATTCGTGGAATCGTTAGCGAGGTTGACCGGGTAGCCGACTATCTAACTGACGGAGACGACGCCAATGGCGAAGCCGATGTGCTCGTGCTTCTCGTGCACGAGGGTGCGGCAAAGACTGGCATCGCAGCATCGACCGACAATTCGGCGTTTGGCCAGATCGTCATGGGACTGAGCCCGAAGGTTGAAGCGATCGTTTCGGGTCACACCCACCTGGCGTACGACCACGAGGTTGCGGTGCCAGGAATGGACCGGCCGCGTTTGGTGGTTTCGGCTGGACAGTACGGAACTAACTACGCTCACTTTGATCTGACTGTTGACCCGGCGACGAAGGAGATTATCAACTTCAACGCCGAGGTGTTGCCGATTGCCGGCTTCGTTCCGGACGCTGCCGTGCAGGCTATCGTCGACGAGGCAACCGCCATCGCTGACGTGCTTGGTGCGGTCAAGGTGGGCGAAATCACTGACAGCATGTACCGTGCGGTGGGAAACCCGACTGACAAGTCAGCGTTCCCCGAGAATCGTGGTGGAGAGTCGACGCTCGGCAACTTTGTTGCTGACGTTCAGCTCGGCGTCGCTTCGGGCTTGGGTGCTCAGATCGCGTTCATGAACCCTGGTGGTTTGCGCACTGACCTCGTCTACGAGTCCTCAGGTGCGGGCGATGCTGACGGTGATGTGACCTACCGCGAGGCCGCGAACGTGCAGCCATTTGCCAATACCCTCACGACGATGTCGCTAACGGGTGCCCAGCTCAAGATGGTTCTTGAAGAGCAGTGGCAGCCAGCGGGTGCGCAGCGTCCGTTCCTTAAGCTCGGTGTTTCGGAGGGCTTCACGTACGCCTACGATCCCACCGCAGCTCAGGGTGAGCGCGTGACCGCGATGTACCTCAATGGTGTTCGAGTGGATGCCGCAGCCAGTTTCAAAGTGGTTGCTAACTCCTTCCTCGCGGCTGGTGGCGACAACTTCACCACCCTCGCGGCGGGTTCGAACCCCACCGATAGCGGACGAGTTGACCTGCAGGCCATGGTCGACTACTTCGAGGCCACCCCGGTTGCTTCGCCGCCGTTCGAACAGCGCGCTATTGGTGCTGTTGTTTCGGCTCCGGACGCTGACGGTTATAACCCCGGAGATGACGTCACGCTTGATCTGTCGTCGCTCACCTTCAGTCGTGGCGGATCAAACGCCACCACGGTCGAAGTTTCGGTCGATGGCATCGTGCTCGGATCGGCAACGATCGACCGCACCATCGTCGACACGACGGATGAGCAGGGTCGCGCAACGGTGACCGTCACGATTCCGGCCGGCGCGCCTTCGGGAACGCTCGCGCTGACCGTGATGATTCCGGGAACGAATACCTCGATCGTCGTGCCGATTGAAGTTGTCACGACGGCTGAGGCAATCGAGAACACTAGCGCCCCGGGCATCCGCGGCAAGGTGGAGGTCGGTAAGACTGTCAAGGCGATTCCAGGGCGCTGGAGTGAGCGTTCGGCTCAGTTCAGCTACCAGTGGCTGCGGGATGGTGCACCGATAGCTGATGCAACCGACCGTCGCTACCGCATCACCACCGAAGACATCGGAACCGAGCTGAGCGTGCAGGTCACGGCCAGCAAGGACGGGTTCACGGATGGTGTGGCTGTATCCGAAGCACAATCGGTTGAGAAGATCTCGTCGCGAGTCAGCTCGAGCCTCTCCAACCGGTTCGTGTGGGGCAACCGCTCGGTCACGGTCGACTCGAAAGTCAAGGTCGGCAAGGACGGAACTACGGCAGGTGAGGTGACCGTGTATGACGGTAGCACCGCTGTGGCGACATCCGAGGTGGGCAACAAGGGCAAGACGTCGGTGACGTTGCCGAAGCTCAGCCCCGGCATCCACTTCATCTGGGTCGAATACTCCGGTAACGACACTGTGGAGTCGAGTTCAAGCTGGCCACGACCGGTATTCGTCTTCTAGATGACACCCGGCGGTTAGCTGAATAGCGCGAAGAGGGTCCCGCACTGCGGGGCCCTCTTTTCGTCTGTTCCCCAGTTTTATGAAATAAATTTGGCGCACAGATTGCTAGTAACTATGGTGAGCAAGCTCCCATCGATCTCCTACCTGCTAAGGAACCCCTGAATCATGGCTAGTCGCATCTACAAAAACATCACCGAACTCGTCGGTAATACCCCGCTGGTTCAACTTAACTCTGTAACAGAGGGAGTGGGCGCAACGGTGTTGGCCAAGCTCGAGTTCCAGAACCCTTCCGCCAGTGTGAAGGACCGCATCGGCGTTGCCATCATCGATGCAGCCGAGAAGGCTGGCGCGCTCAAGCCCGGCGGAACCATCGTTGAGGGCACCAGTGGCAACACCGGTATCGCGCTCGCAATGGTCGGTGCCGCACGTGGTTACCGCGTAGTTCTCACGATGCCGGAGAGCATGAGCAAGGAACGCCGGATGCTGTTGCGCGCCTTTGGTGCAGAACTCGTCTTGACTCCCGCAGGCGAAGGCATGCGCGGCGCAGTCGAGAAGGCAGCCGAGATTGTTGCCAATACCGAGGGTGCAGTTGCGGCGCAGCAGTTCGCAAACGCAGCGAACCCCGCCATTCACCGTGCAACCACGGGCCCCGAAGTGTGGAACGACACTGACGGAACCGTCGACATTTTCGTCGCTGGAATCGGAACCGGCGGAACAATCACCGGTGCTGGCGGCTTCCTCAAGGAGCAGAACCCCGAGATCAAGGTAGTTGCAGTTGAGCCCGAAGAATCGGCCATCCTCAACGGCGGCGCACCTGGCCCCCACAAGATTCAGGGACTCGGCGCAAACTTCGTGCCCGAGATCCTGGACCGCGATGTCTACGACGAGGTTTTCGACGTCAACATCACCCAGTCAGTAACGATGGCCCGTCGCCTTGCCACAGAAGAGGGCATCCTCGCCGGTATCTCCTCGGGCGCGACCGTTCACGCGGCCCTCGAGTTGGCCAAGCGCCCCGAGAACGCGGGCAAGACCATCGTCGTGATCATCGCTAGCTTCGGCGAGCGTTACCTCTCGACGCTGCTCTACGAAGACCTCGTCGATTAATAGCGCCCCGCGCTACTGATCGCAACGACTGCACCACTGCCAACCCCGACTGACGGATAGCCCAATTGTTTCCTCGAACCCGTGAAGATATCGCTGCTGTGCGTTTGCGCGACCCCGCAGCACGCGGAGCTTTCGAGATTTGGCTGACCTATTCGGGCATGCACGCCGTCTGGGGTTACCGCTTTAGTCATTGGTTGTGGACTGCGCGGGCGTTCTTTCTCGCCCGCGTGGTCTCCCAGTACGTTCGGTTCTTGACCGGCGTGGAGATTCATCCGGCAGCAGAGCTCGGGCGCCGCGTAATCATCGATCACGGTTCCGGCGTTGTTATCGGTGAGACCGCAATTGTTGGCGATGACGTGCTCATTTATCACGGGGTCACGCTGGGCGGCACGAGCGCCGAGGGTGGCAAGCGCCATCCAACACTCGGCAGCGATGTCGTGGTCGGCGCCGGAGCAGCGATCCTCGGCAACATCACGGTTGGCTCGGGCTCCGTAGTCGGGGCAGGCGCAGTAGTCGTAGAGGATGCGCCCGAGGGCTCGCTGCTCGTCGGGGTGCCAGCCGTAGCACGACCCAAACGCGGCACGAAGGCCCCGAAAGACTGCTTCAACTACACGGATCCAGCGATCTATATTTAGGCTCGGTCCATTCCCCATCGGGGCTGACTGAACGTCACTTTTGTAAGTTATGCTCAACCTCATGACGTCAGTTGAGGCAGCGCACAGTGACCCAGCGCACAATGACCCTGTGCAGGGCGATCTAGCGCCGACAGGCATAGTCGTTGACCATGTCGGTCGATCGTTCGGCCAGGTGCATGCCGTGCGCGACGCAAGCTTTATCGCTCAGCCCGGTACTGTCACCGGCCTGATCGGCCCCAACGGTTCGGGCAAGACCACACTCATGCTCATGCTGGCGTCACTCTTGAAGCCGGATTCCGGCAGCATCCGCATCTCTGGTTGTGATCCTGTAACCGAGACAGCTGCGGTGCGTTCGCGGCTCGGGTGGATGCCCGACGTGCTCGGCTCGTGGTCGAGCCTCAGTGTTCGCGACACCCTCATCTACACGGCGCAAATGTACGCGATAGACAAGGCCGCTGCGGCAACGCGTGCCCAAGAACTCATCACCCTGGTTGACCTACCGGAGCTCGCCGATAGTCCAACCCGTGTGCTCTCGCGTGGCCAGAAGCAGAGACTCAGCTTGGCCCGCGCGCTCGTTCATGAGCCTGATGTGCTGCTGCTCGACGAGCCTGCTTCGGGCCTCGATCCGGTGGCCCGTGCCTCTCTGCGGAACCTCGTGCGTCGCCTTGCCTCAGAAGGAAAGACCCTGTTGGTGTCGAGCCATGTGCTTTCTGAACTCGACGAAATGGCCGATGGTGCCGTCTATATCTCCCAGGGGGTGACGGCGTCGGCCGAGGCACTTGCGCGCAGTCGCGCCAGTGCTCGACCGTGGCGCATCCGCTCAAGCGATGTTGTGGCCCTGCGTGCGGCACTCGTCGCCGACGGGATCGAAGAGGCGGCGATTGCGACCGATCGCACGGAACTGATTGTTGCTCTCGAGGGGGAAGCCGCGGCATCCGCCCTGCTTGCTCACTTGGTTGCAGCGGGGGTTGCGATCAGCACCTTTGCTCCCGCCGTTGGTGACCTCGAACATGCCTTTATCGACCTGAGTTCGGGGGAAACCAAGTGAGCGCATTCTTCTCCGGTGTCGGAGTAATTTTTTCGCTTGAACTGCGCCAACGGGTGCGCAGTCTTAGCTGGTACATCTTGCTCGCCGTGTTCGTTGGCCTCATCCTGATGGTCACCGTACTGCTGTCGATCGCCTTTTTGGGGTTTGGCGAAGACGGTGGTGGGGGCATTTACTCCACGATTATCTACTTCGTGCTCTTGCTTGGCACCCTCGTCGCCCCCGCCTTGAGCGGCAACGCCATCAATGGCGATCGGGATGCCGGAACTCTGGCCGCCACCCAGGTGACGCTCATCACCACGTGGCAACTGATCCTCGGAAAGTTCCTTGCGGCCTGGGTTACGGCGCTCGCATTCCTTGCCGCGGCGGTGCCATTTCTGATCTACGCCACAATTGTCGGCAGTCTCGGTTTCGGTACGATTCTGGTATCGATCCTCGTGCTGGCGGGTGAACTCGGCATTGTTGCCGCCGTCGGTGTAGGCCTCTCGGGCCTCATGTCTCGACCGCTATTCTCGATTGTCGCGAGCTATCTCATAGTGGCAGGTCTCAGCGTCGGCACTTTGATCGCCTTCGGCCTTGGCGGTCTTGCGGTGCAGACAACCGTCACGAGCACCTCAAGCTACGGCCAGGAATACAACTCCAACGGGGTTGCCACTAGCTGCACCTCTTCCACAACTAACGAATATCCGGTGCCACGCTTCGACCTATTTTGGGGCGCTCTAGTCGCAAACCCGTACGTGATCCTCGCCGATGCGGTGCCGACAACCTACGACCAGTACGACCAGCCGACCGATCTATTCGGCTTCATCAAACTCAGCGTGCGGTCGGCACAACAGGCACCGGAAACGGTCACCGTCTACGACGAGTGCGCGCCGGGGAGCGGCCTCTATGAGGACCGCCCCACCGCACGAGAGACGATCGAGAGCACGACACCGGGTTGGGCAGTTGGCCTCGTCATCCAGCTGGTGCTGGCGGGTGGACTGCTGATTGGTGCGCACGCTCGCACCACGACTCCGGCGGCGAAACTCAGTCGCGGCAGCCGCATCGCTTAGGTGCGACGCGACCTGGGTACTGCGCGGCTAGGTTGCCGCGCAGTACGCGTACTGGATTAGGACGAGTTAGCCCATCGTGTTGACGATGAGGCCGATGTGGGTAAAGAAGTTGAGAGCGCCGAAGAGCAGGAATGCGATGCCGCCGAGGGCGAGCGAAACACCGGCAACCCACTGAACTTTGGTGGGGGTGCTGCGCACAGCAAAGGTGCGCGTGGCGAACGGGAAGAGCAGCGCGCCAAGCCCGACCAGTGCGAAGAGGCCTGACATGAACGTAATTTCAACCCATGGCCACTGCGAGAAGTAGCCAGAGATGGGCTCCTCAGGTGGTGCGACGAAGAGCTGGAAAGCAACTCCTGCTGCAGCGATGCCGACGAGGGCGAGGCCGAGACCAAAGATGAGTACGCCAAGCGGCTCAGCGGTGCGGGCAACAGTGCGCGCGGCATCCGCGGACTCTTCGAGCACTGCGGCGCGGCGCCAGAGTACGAAGCTCGCGGCGAGAAGCAAAACACCAAACGCGAGGCTTGGCTCTCCGAAGATGATGTTGTCGAACGGGAAGTACGCAGCAAACGGCCACGTCAGCGTCATGTGGGCGCCCGTGATGGTGAGGATGAGGCCCAGCACACCAAAGTTGGCGGAGTAGCCGCGGAAGTCGACTTCAGCACCAGCCATAAGCTTTCGGGCAAACAGCACGAGGCTGAGTAGACCGGCTCCGGCCGCCACCGCCATGATCGTGTTGTAGGTGGGCATTTGAGTCCAGTCGATGACTAATCCTTGGTCCATAACTCCAGTGAACACCGGCAGTAGTGTGCTATACAAACTTGACCAATTGCCTCAAAAGTGCAGGAGATCTCCCCGCGTTAGGTCTCATTCCGGTTGCGGTAGACGAGAGAGTCCCCGCAAGCGCTTGCATGAATCTGTAGGAGTGACCTAGCGTGAGTCATGAACGCGCTCTCCGGGGTCTTGACCACTCAAGCGGGCGAGTTCAGAGCTGCAGTTGTTCCCCCGCATGCTGCTCGGCCTGTGGGCAAACCTCGACGAGGAGGATTTGTATGATTTCCCACCACTATCGACGAGCCTTACTTCCGATCGCCACTCTCGGCATCGCAAGCATGGTCCTCACCGGTTGCGCATCCGGATCTAGCGGCACAGGTGGCCCCGGCGATTCAGGCGATGCCGACGGCGTCGTCACCATCTACGGAACCATTGCTGACACTGAAGCTGAACTTCTCGAAGAGTCTTGGGCTGACTGGGAAGACCAGAATGGCATTGACATTCAGTACGAAGCCAGCAAAGAGTTCGAAGCTCAGATCAGCATTCGGGCGCAGGGCGGCAACGCACCTGACATCGCAATCTTCCCGCAGCCGGGTCTTCTCGCGGACCTCGCATCGCGCGACTTCATTCAGCCAGCGCCCACGAGCGTTCAGGCCAACGTTGAGCAGTACTGGTCTGCAGACTGGGCCGCCTATGCGACCACCGGAGATACCCTCTACGGTGCACCGCTCATGGCCAGCGTCAAGGGCTTCGTTTGGTACTCGCCAGCCCAGTTCGCTGAGTGGGGCGTAGAAATTCCCGAGACGTGGGACGAGCTGCTTACGCTCACCCAGACAATTGCCGACAAGACTGGCACCGCACCGTGGTGTGCAGGATTTGGTTCGGATGCCGCAACGGGTTGGCCGGGAACGGACTGGGTTGAAGACCTCGTGCTTCGCGAAGCCGGACCAGAGACCTACGACAAGTGGGTGTCGCACGAGATTCCATTCAGTGACCCCGCCATCGTGTCGGCCTTCGATTCGGTTGGTGACATCCTCTTGAACCCTGAGTACGTCAATGCAGGCTTCGGCGACGTCAAGTCGATCAACAGCACACCGTTCGGTGATCCAGCTCGCGCACTCGGCGACGGCACCTGTGCCCTCCACCACCAGGCATCATTCTTCGATGGGTTCATCCAAGACCCCAAGAACGGCAACGCTACGGTCGGGCCGGATGCTGACATCTGGGCCTTCGTTACTCCATCAGTTGAGGCCGGCGGCAACGCCGTCACCGGCGGTGGCGAAATCGTCGGTGCGTTCTCGAACGACGAAGAAACCATCAAGGTTCAGGAATACCTGTCGAGCCCAGAGTGGGCAAACTCTCGCGTGAAGTTGGGCGGTGTCATCAGCGCTAACAATGGCCTCGACCCCGCAAGCGCAAGCAGTCCCATCCTGCAGGAAGCCATCACCATCCTGCAGGATCCAGACACGACCTTCCGCTTTGACGCCTCCGACCTTATGCCGGGTGTTGTTGGTGCCGGAGCGTTCTGGACAGGAATGGTCGACTGGGTCAACGGCAAGTCAACCGAAGACGTGCTCTCGACTATCGACGCCTCATGGCCGTCTGAATAATCCGCCACGGTCGCGTAACACCGTAGGGCGATAGCGGTGTGATGTGCGGGCCGGGAAGTTCTTCCCGGCCCGCACTCATATCCACCGCTCGAGTGCGCAGTTGTCGTAGAGTCACAGGAGTAGAGAGAGTTCAGCGATGCACTCGAAAGGTTCGACATGTCAGCTTTCTTAGCGTGGATCTCCACCCTTCCCGCACTCGCACAAATACCGCTGGTGCTTCTCGCTTTCTTCGCAGTGATCGCACTGTTGATCTTCTTCTTAGAAATCGCGCCGCGCAGCGGCCGCAAATTCACCATCATCCGCGCCGCGGCCTGCGTGCTCATTCCCGGGCTTGTGTTCTTGGCGCTCGGCTCAGTGCTCTGGGCTGCCGTCGCAGCAACACTCTTTGGCGCACTTTTCTTCTACCTTGACTACCGCTCAAAGCAAGGTGCTGGCTATCTTTTTCAGCTGGTCGGATTCTTGAGCCCAGCGATCTTCTTGCTCGGCATCGGACTCATCTACCCCACGATCCAAACGACAATCCAAGCCTTCATGAACAGCCGCGGAACCCGCTTCGTTGGCCTCGAAAACTTCATCTGGATCTTCACGCAAGACACCGGCATCCGCACCGTACTCAACACCTTCGTCTGGGTACTGATCGTTCCCGCGGTCTCGACCATTTTCGGGCTCGCCTATGCCGTATTCATTGACAAGTCGCGCGGCGAGAAAGTCTTCAAGGTGCTCGTCTTCATGCCAATGGCCATTTCATTCGTTGGCGCGAGCATCATCTGGCGCTTCGTCTACGCCGTCCGCCCTGCAGGCCAAGAACAGATCGGACTACTCAACCAGGTCGTGGTCTGGATGGGTGGCGAACCAGTTTCCTGGCTCTCGAACTCCCCGTGGAACACTTTCTTTCTCATCGTCGTGCTGATCTGGATTCAAACCGGTTTCGCCATGGTGATCCTGTCGGCGGCGATCAAGGGTGTTCCCGCTGAGCAGCTGGAGGCTGCGGAACTCGACGGAACCAACCCCTGGCAGAGCTTCATCAACGTCACCGTGCCCGGCATCCGCAGCTCACTTGTCGTTGTCCTCACCACGATTTCGATTGCTTCGCTGAAAGTCTTCGACATTGTGCGCACCATGACCGCCGGTGCGAATGAGACCAGTGTGATAGCCAACGAAATGTACTCACAGTGGCAAGGATTCGAAGTCGGCAGGTCTGCTGCGTTCGCGGTCGTGCTGTTCGTGATGGTGCTACCGATTGTTGTTTACAACGCGAGACAGATCAAGAAGCAGAGGGAGATCCGATGACTGCGACAGTTCCCGCGCGACTTCCGCTCGACAAAAAGACCAAGAAGCAGCTGGTTCGCGGTGAGAAGCTGGGTGCCGCCAAGCGCACTAAGAAGCGCCTCACGAGTCGTGGCGCAACGATCGCGGCGCTGATTATCGCGGTGCTCTGGACTACGCCTACCTTCGGGCTGTTCATCTCGTCAATTCGTCCCCCCGAGGAGATCCTGCGTAACGGCTGGTGGACGATCTTCCAGAACCCCGGGTTCACCCTCAACAACTACACCGAGGTACTTGCGGCCGGAAACAGCACGCTCAACCTCGCTGGCGCGTTCATTAACTCGATCGTGATCACGCTGCCGGCCACGATCTTCCCGCTCGTCATCGCGAGCCTCGCGGCCTACGCTTTCGCGTGGATACCATTCCCCGGCCGAAACTGGATGTTCATCGGAGTCTTCGCGCTACAGATCGTTCCGCTGCAGATGGCACTCGTGCCCCTGTTGAGCCTATTCTCCCGCGGACTATCGATCGGTAACGTCGAGGTCTTCGCCAGCCTGAACGCCTCCAACGCTTACTCGCAAGTGTGGATCGCGCACACGATCTTTGCGTTGCCGCTGGCGATCTTCTTGCTGCACAACTTCGTTTCGCAGATCCCCGGAGAGCTCATTGAAGCCGCCAGGGTGGATGGGGCTGGCCACGGCCAGATCTTCTTCCGAATCGTGCTGCCCCTCACCATGCCCGCGATCGCTTCCTTCGCGATCTTCCAGTTCCTGTGGGTGTGGAACGACCTCCTCGTCGCGCTAGTGTTCGCTGACGGACGGGTCGCGCCGATGACGAAACTGCTGGCAGAGATCACCGGCAGTCGCGGTCAAGACTGGAACCTACTCACGGCTGGTGCTTTCATCTCAATCCTCGTGCCGCTCATTGTCTTCTTCGCGCTGCAGCGCTACTTTGTGCGCGGGCTGCTCGCCGGTTCCACGAAGGGGTAGGGCGGTTGGTTTGTTCCACAGGGGGCCAGCGCTCTCGGTCGAATGGTGGTGGCTGCGCCTAGACTTCTCGGCATGGTGTCTGCCCAGTCTGTTCTTGAGTCCACGTTCGGTTACGACTCGTTTCGGGGGCAGCAGGGCGAAATCATCAACACGATCGTGGGCGGCGGCGACGCCCTCGTGCTCATGCCCACCGGTGGCGGCAAATCGCTCTGCTATCAAATCCCCGCTCTCGTTCGCGACGGCACCGGCGTGGTCATTTCCCCACTGATTGCGCTCATGCAAGATCAGGTGGATGCCCTGGCCGCCGTTGGTGCTCGGGCCGAGTTTCTCAACTCCACCCAGTCCGCCGAAGAACGCACTCGCGTCGAAAACGCGTATCGGGCCGGCGAGCTGGATCTGCTCTACCTCGCGCCCGAGCGGCTGCGGGTCTCCTCCACCGTTTCACTCCTCGAACAGGGTCAGATCGGTCTGTTCGCGATCGATGAGGCGCACTGTGTTTCGCAGTGGGGGCACGACTTTAGGCCCGACTACCTGCAGCTCGATGTGTTGCATGACCGTTGGCCCGACGTTCCGCGAATTGCGCTGACCGCGACCGCGACTGAAGCCACTCGCACAGAGATCGCCCAGCGACTGAAGCTCACCGACGCTACCCAATTTGTTTCTAGTTTTGACCGGCCCAACATCCAGTACCGCATTGAGGCGAAAGCTCAGCCGCTGCAGCAACTTCTTGCGCTGTTGAACACCGAGCACCCCGGCGATGCCGGAATTGTGTACTGCTTGTCGCGGGCCTCGGTCGAGAAGACGGCGCAGTTTTTGGTCGACAACGGTATCGCGGCGTTGCCGTATCACGCGGGTCTCGACTCCAAGGTTCGTGCGAGCAACCAGAGTCGATTCTTGCGGGAAGACGGCATGGTGATGGTTGCGACGATCGCGTTCGGTATGGGCATTGATAAGCCCGATGTGCGCTTCGTCGCCCACCTCGATCTGCCCAAGAGTGTTGAGGGTTACTACCAAGAGACGGGTCGTGCTGGCCGTGATGGCCTCCCCGCAACGGCGTGGCTCGCTTACGGCCTGCAGGATGTCATGCAGCAGCGTCGCATGATCGACCAGTCGGGCGGCGATCTGGCTCACCGTCGCAACCTGAGCGCGCACCTCGACGCAATGCTTGCGCTCTGCGAGACCGTTGAGTGTCGTCGCGTGCAGTTGCTTGGCTACTTTGGTCAGGAATCAACCGCCTGCGGCAATTGCGACACGTGCCTGTCGCCGCCGGAGTCGTGGGATGGCACTGTTGCGGCTCAGAAGATGATGTCGACAATTGTGCGCTTGGATCGTGAGCGCAATCAAAAGTTTGGTGCCGGGCACCTGGTCGACATCTTGATTGGCAAGACCACGACGCGCGTCACGCAGCAACGCCACGACGATCTGGCCACGTTCGGAATCGGTTCGGATGTCTCGGAACAGGACTGGCGTTCGGTTGTTCGGCAGCTGCTGGCGCAATCGTTGCTGGCGGTGCAGGGCGAGTACGGAACGCTGGCCATCACTCCCGAAAGTGCGGCGGTGTTGAGCGGTGACCGCATCGTGAAGCTGCGTCGTGAGGCGCCCCGCAAGGCCCGCGGTTCTGGTGCCGGCGGTGGCGCTGCAAAGCGCAAGGTTGCCGTTGATCTGCCGGAGTCGGCGACCGACCTGTTTGAGAACCTGCGGTCCTGGCGTGCCGGTATGGCACGCGATAACGGTGTGCCCGCCTACGTGGTGTTCGCGGATGCCACTCTGCGCGGCATC
Organism: Rhodoglobus aureus; assembly: GCF_039527955.1. Taxonomy (NCBI): domain Bacteria; kingdom Bacillati; phylum Actinomycetota; class Actinomycetes; order Micrococcales; family Microbacteriaceae; genus Rhodoglobus; species Rhodoglobus aureus. The sequence continues at coordinate 31,321 of NZ_BAAAKW010000032.1, forward strand.
GCCGTCACTAAGCCTGAGTCGCTGGCTGAACTCGCCGAGATCAGCGGGATCGGCGAGAAGAAGCTCGACACGTATGGCGCAGCGGTGCTCGCTGTTGTGGCAGGGGAGTCGGTTGAAGCGGCGAGTGGGGCTGCAGCGGATGCGGCAGCTCCCACGTTCGCGGCTTCACCTGCAGCTACGTCTGCTCCGGCGACGGCTACACGTCAGTCTCGTGCCTCGGCTCCTGCCGCGCGTCCGGCCGCACGACGCGGCTCGGCCCCAGTTTCGGCACCCGTGCCCGGCGACGAAAACGACATCCCGTTTTACTCCGATGGCGACGCTCCGTATGACGGGCCGCCTGAGTTCTAGGGGCGCCTGTCACGAGGCGAGAACTGACTCCATTTCTTCAACCAGCCGGGTCGCGTACTTGAGGAGCTCGCTTGCCTTTGCCTCTGTGATGTGACTGGTCCCGTAGGAAGTAAGAGTTTTTGTTTCCAGCAGTCGGCCAAGGTCTCTCGCTGCGGTTTTCCTTTCGGGGATCGCCTGGGTGAGAATCCCGATGGCCTGTTTGTGATCTTGGCCGTTCGAGCGATATCCGAGCTTGGAGCCGCAGATAGCGTCGGCTGCTGCGATGCCGGCATGCACGGCGTTCAGCCCAGTTGTATTGTTCGATGCCATTGGTCCGCCGGGCTCAAACCGGAGCTGCGCGGTCAGGAGGGAATCACGGGCATGTTCTGCTCGCACCCGCACTTCCCCCGCCGTCATCTGTTTGATCCTTGCGTTCACGGCGCCCTTCGTATGCCCAAGATGCTCTTCCCGAAGACAACGACGCCATCTGCTGTCCAGCTTTTTATCATCGGGTCACCTTCTTCACGTTGCTTAGCCAGCGCCGATGTTGTCAGGTCGTACACTTGAGCGTCATTGCCGGTCCACAACTGCACGCTGTCTCTGAGCCCGGTGACGAAATCGTCTCTGACGTCGAGGTCAGTGGCGTCCGGAAAAACCACAAGCAGATCAACGTCGCTTGTGTTAGTGGAGTCGCCGCGTGCTACCGAACCGTAGAGGGCGACGGTCACACCCGCAGGCGTGCTCGCTTCTGCAAATGATGCAATACGCCGATTCAATTCCTGACGTGCATTCATGGCGACCTCAACAGCCGGCCAGAGAATGTGCGACCTGTTGGCAGAAAACATAGTCGCGTGCGGCGCCGGGACAGAAGTGACCAGGCCGATGTTGACGAGCCGGAGAAGAGACAATCGGATGTTTGCTGGTGTTCCAGTCCCGGCGAGCCGGGCGACCTGTCGACCACTGAGTTCTGCACCGGCTCTGGCGACGACGCGCAAGGCCACGGCGTCTAGGCCATTCATCAGTGAGGCCAGCGGGGCAGATAAGTCCACGGATAACCCCCTTCGCTTGTTCGTATTGCAATACAATTCATCTGCATCTTTTAAAGATACGCCTGTATTGTATTTGGATACAACCTCCTCATACCCGTACGGCCGCCTGATCGGGCTCTGGCGTTGTCCAGATGTCCGCGGGCTGTCTATTCCGGGTCGACGATTCCGTGTTCGGTGCGCACTTTTCTGATCAGTACGTTGCGACCTTCGAGGTAGGGCTCGATGTCTTCGATGCGTGCGATACGCAACTCTTCTAAAACGATGCCGCGGGTGCGAAGCACGATGTGCCATCCCTCCACGGTGGCATCAGCGACGAGGTAATCGTCCACGCTGCGGACATCAAAGGAGACGTGCTGTCCCGAGACTGGTACTTCGATTCGCTCGAACACGAAGGGGATCTGACTGGTCGGCAACCGGCCGAGGCGCTCGTTGAATGGTTCTTCCGAGGGTAGGTTCCCAATAATGTGCTGCAGCGGATCTTCAACATCGTCGTCGGAGGTCGCCACCACCACTTGCGTCGAATCACCGTCCCGGTCGCACTGAACGCTGCGGAAGGTACTATCGCCCAGAGCCCATTCGGCGATCATGCGTCGCCCAGTCCAACCATCGAGCCCAAAGCAGGGTCGTTGCGCGAAAGATCTACGCAACTGGACATCCATAGTTGTTATCTGATCCCAGAACTCGTCCGGGCCCAGTATTCGTCCGGCCTGCATCCGACCCCTCCCGCGAGGCAACGGTACCAGTCCCGCAGATCGTTGCTGCGCCTGGCGGTTGGCGGCCGTCGACGGCGACGCACCGTGCTGGCGTGAAGGGCACACCGGCATCATTGCGGATCGTCTTCCAGGTGATGCCACTCTGATGCGACTCCCGGTCGGTTTTACTGGGATGATGGGCGCATGGGAGATTTGCGACGTAACGGCCCCGAACCGCCTCTCGGTCCTTGGAAGGTTCGACGGAGGCCCGGGCTAGCGGATGAGACAATGCGTGAGCTCGCCCCGCTGTTGGCAGAGGATGGCGTCGACATCAATGACGTCAGCGACATCGACACCCTCAACCGCGCGATCCAGAAAGCGACCGAGCGGCGCAATATGGAACTGTTCACCCCCGTTGGAGCTCGCCGAGACCAAGCGGTCGCCCTCCTGATGCTGATCGTGGCCGCGATCGCTGATGGTCGGACCGATCGCGCCGGAGCTTTGCTGGACAAGGCGCAGCCCAAGTCGTCAGATAATTCGATGCCTGAGGTGTCCAGTTGCATGGGAGTCGCCCTGGGGCTTCTCGACGAGTGGCTCAGCGGTCGGGATCCAGACGTACCGAAGAACCTAGCTGGCGGTGTTCGTCTGCCAGCTGGCCACTGGTTCGGGGAACGAGCCGGGGTCAATGTCCTCGCGTTGGCGAGGAAGGGCCGTGCGTTCCAGTCAGTAGGATCGTTGATCGTCGGGCAGGGCAGCCATCAATTGCTTGCTGGTTCTGCACTCGCTCTGGCCAGCGCGGTCATTGCCTGGTCTCGTACCAGCGGCACATCGGTCGCGAAGCTGCTGCCAGATGTTCTTCGCTGAGCGTTCCCCTGTGGGCACCTGATTCACGAGGGAATACGGTCTCCACCCAGTCTCATGACGGCATGAAATGCCGACTCGTCACCGTCCCTATTGCGGGACAGGTCACGGGAACAGGATCCGTGAGAGATGCGTCAACTAGTGCACTGAGAGTCAAGCCCCCGGATGTAGAAGCGCGCTGACGCGGGCCGTGCTCCCCGAATTCTGACCTTTTCGCTTCAGGTTAGGTATGCCATACTTAGGCAATGCTTACCTTACAGCACGAGACTGCACAGGATGCCCGACCGGGCTATCGACCATTCGCTGCGCGCGTGGAACGCATCCGCACCCTGTCGCCCCATTTTAGGCGCGTCACCTTTGCCGGCCCCGAGTTCACTACCTTCGGTACCGACGGCTTCGATCAGCGCATCAAGATCGTCTTGCCACTGCCCGGCCGCGGCCTGAGCGACATCGGCGCCAACGATCCCCAAACTATTGCCGACGGCACCTGGTACGCCCGCTGGCGTGCACTGCCCGACGAAGCACGCAACCCGTTCCGCAGCTACACAATCCGTGCCGTTCGTCCCGAGCTGCGCGAGATCGACGTCGACATGGTCTTCCACGGAGCCAATGGCCCCGCCGGGCGCTGGCTCGCCGAGGCAGTGGTCGGTGACGAAGTCATCATCGTGGGCCCCGACGCCGCGAGCATCCACTCAGGTATCGGGATCGACTGGCACCCCGGCCCCGCGCGCACCGTGCTGCTCGCCGGTGACGAGACATCCGCGCCCGCAATCTGCAGCATCCTCGAACGGCTCGACCCCAGCGTGCGCGCCTACGCCTTTATTGAGATCCCGGATGCCGCAGACCAGCTTCATTTGAATGTCGGCAGCAACTGCGTCGTTACGTGGCTGCCGCGGGGCACGCAACCGGCCGGTGCGGGGCTCGACCCCGCCGTCCGGGCGTGGACGTGCGCCAATTCCGCGCTAGTGCTTCCTGCACTGGCCACGGTGCCGCAGCCGCTCGGAGACATCGACGTCGACCTCGAACTGTTGTGGGATTCGCCGGGTGAAGCATCCGGCCGACATTTCTACGCGTGGCTTGCCGCTGAAGCCAGTGTCATCAAACTGCTGCGCCGCTTTCTCGTGAGCGACACCGGCGTCGACCGCAAACTGGTTGCTTTCATGGGGTACTGGCGCGACGGCAAGTCCGAAGCGCAGTAGCCCGCACCTCCCTACCTGACATGTCTCGTACCGCTCTAGCTCCGCACACCGCTGTGAGCCTGCGCACCCGTCGCTGGGTCGCGCTCGGTGCCGCGCTAGTGCTGCTCGCGGTCGCCCTTGTGTTAAGCCTTGCTCTCGGCGCTCGGGGCATCGAGTTATCTCAAGTATGGCCGGCCCTTTTTTCTCCCGAGGCTGGCAACAACGACCACCTCGTGATTCGCGAACTTCGACTTCCGCGCACGATCGTAGGGTTGCTCGCCGGCCTCGCGCTCGGCGTTGCCGGCTCGGTCATGCAGGGTGTCACGCGCAACCCGCTCGCCGACCCCGGGCTGCTGGGTGTCAACGCAGGAGCCTCACTTGCGGTCGTCTTCGCGATCAGTGTGCTCTCGATTGTCAACCCCACCGGCTACATCTGGTTCGCCTTCGCGGGCGCCGCAGCCGCCGCGAGCGTCGTGTACGCAATCGGTTCGCTCGGGCGTGAGGGTGCGACCCCGGTGAAACTCGTGCTCGCCGGCACCGCCGTCACCGCCGGCATCACCTCGGTGATCTCCCTGATCCTCATCTCCGACACCGACACCCTCAACACTTTCCGATTCTGGTCGGTCGGGTCGCTCGCTAGCCGCGACCTCGAAGCGGTGCGCATCGTCATCGCGTTCGTGGTCGGCGGCCTCATCCTTGCTGCGATTTCCGGGCGGATGCTCAACCTTGTCGCCCTCGGAGATGACCTCGCTCGCGGCCTTGGCCAACGCATCTACGTCTCGCGCGCGGTCTCGGCCGGAGCCGTTGTCTTGCTGTGCGGCTCGGCGACGGCGCTCGCCGGTCCGATAGTTTTTGTCGGCCTTGTCGTGCCCCACATTGTGCGCCCGTTCACCGGCCCTGACTACCGCTGGATCATCGCGGTCTCGGCAGTTATCGGCCCCAGTCTGCTGCTCATCGCCGACATTGTTGGCCGACTCATCGTTTCGCCGTCCGAACTCGAGGCCGGGCTCGTTGTCGCCGTGATCGGTGCGCCCGTGATGATCGCGCTCGTACGTCGAGTGAAGTTGGTCGGGCTGTGAGCGGCATGCTGAAGCGCGGCGTCGCGGGCGGTGCAGGTCGTGCTGGTGACGTGAGCGGCGACGTGCAGAGTGCTACCGCAGCATCCAGAAGCCAGATGTCACCCCGTACGCCGCGCATCATCATTGGCCTCGCCGTGGCGGCGGTTGTGCTCGCGCTGGTCAGTATTGCCGTAGGGGCATATACACTCTCGTTGCCCGATCTGCTTGCCACACTTTTCGGTCGCGGAACCTCTTCTGATCGCTTCATCGTCCTCACGCTGCGACTGCCGCGCGTGCTGCTGGCGATTCTCGTGGGTGTCGCCTTCGGACTCGCCGGCGCGCTGTTCCAGAGCCTCTTGCGCAACGCGCTGGCAAGCCCCGACATCATCGGCATTAGCGGCGGCGCCAGTGTTGCTGCGGTGTTGAGCCTGCTCATTTTCGGCGCAACCGGTCTTGCCGTTTCACTGTCGGCACTCGTGGGAGCGCTCGTCGTCGCATTCGCGATCTACCTGCTCTCGTGGCGTTCGGGCATGAACGGGATGCGCTTCGTGCTGATCGGCGTGGGCATCGCCTTCATGGCGCAAGCGGTGCTGGGCTACCTCATCACTCGCGGTGACGTGCGCGACGCGCAGCAGGCGCTTGTGTGGATGGTCGGCGGGCTTGGTGGAGCCAGTTGGGGCGACATCCTGATCATGGCTGTCAGTCTTGTGATTCTTCTGCCGGCTGTCGCCCTCCTTGCCGCAAAGCTCCGGATGCTGCAGCTAGGCGACGACCTTGCTGCCGGTCTCGGTGTGGCGGTGCAGCGCTCCCGGCTTGCCCTCATAATGGTTGCCGTCGCCCTCGTGGCGATCGCAACCGCACTTGTGGGCCCGCTCGCCTTCGTCGCCTTCGTCTCCGCGCCGATCGCCCGCCGCATGGTTGCCGGCGGCAGACTTGCCTTGCTGCCGAGCGCACTTGTAGCGATCGTGCTCGTGCTCGGCGCCGACTTCGTAGCCCAACACCTGATTGCCACGGGAACCCAAGTGCCCGCCGGCATCGTCACCGGCCTCATTGGCGCGCCTTACTTGCTGTGGCTTATCTCGACCACTAATCGTGAAGGACATACATCGTGACCCAGGCCCAGATGCGGCCAGCGCATGAGCTGCGAGCCGACAATGTGACGCTCAACTATGGTGGGCGCGACATTGTGTCGAACGTGAGCTTCGCGATTCCGGATGGCAAGATCACCGTGATTGTAGGCGCCAATGCGTGCGGCAAGTCGACACTGCTGCGCGGATTGTCACGGCTGCTGCGACCGGCGTCTGGGCACGTGATGCTCGACGGGCGCGACATCCACCCGCTGCCGTCGAAGGAGGTTGCGCAAGTCGTGGGCATCCTGCCGCAGTCGCCGATTGCACCGGAAGGCATCACGGTTCGCGACCTTGTTGCTCGTGGACGGTACCCACATCAGGGCTGGTTTCAGCAGTGGTCGTCGGCGGATGACGTGGCAGTCGAACGTGCGCTGCACACGACCGACACGGCCGAGTTGGCATCGCGTCGCCTCGAGGAGCTCTCGGGCGGGCAGCGCCAGCGGGTGTGGATCGCGATGGCGCTCAGCCAGGATCCCGACATCCTGCTCCTCGACGAGCCGACAACGTTTCTCGATGTGCGCCACCAGCTCGACGCGCTCGATGTGCTGGCTGACCTCAACAGCGAGCGCGGCACGACGATCGTGATGGTGCTGCACGAGCTCAACCTTGCCGCCCGCTATGCCGACCACATGGTGCTGATGCGCGAGGGGCAGATTCTCGCCGAGGGTACGCCGACCGAGGTCGTCACGGCCGACCGGATGCGGGAAGCATTCGGCCTTGAGTCGCAGATTATTGCCGATCCGGTTTCGCACTCGCCTATGGTGATCCCTGTGGGGCGGGCCTAGCACGGTCGCGACCCGGCGGAACTTGCGCACCTAGCTTAGGTAAGCCTATCCTTACTTTGCACCGCACAATTGCGAAATCATGCTTCGATCTAGGAGATCAATGTCACGCCGACCTCGCCTCGCAGCCTTAGCTGCAGCCACCGCAGCCCTAATCGCACTCAGTGGTTGCGCCGCCACCGCCACCTCCAAAGGTGACGCGGGCGCCTCAGAAGCATCCGATGCTTTCCCCGTCACAATCGAGCACGCCTTTGGTAACACCGTCATCGAGGCCGAACCGCAGCGCGTTCTCACCCTGGGTTGGGGCAGCGGAGACGCAGTGCTAGCCTTGGGCATTGTGCCGGTCGGCATGGAAGCCCAGAACTACGGCGGCGACGACAATGGCGTACTGCCATGGGCTGCGGATGCTCTCACCGAGTTGGGCACAGAGACCCCGCTGATCTTCCCTGCCACCACGGATGCCCCCGCCTACGAGCAGATCGCCGAAGCCGCCCCCGACCTCATCCTCGCGACCTACTCGGGAATCACCGAGGAGCAGTACGATCTGCTCAGCGAGATCGCACCGGTCGTTGCCTACCCGGACGCACCGTGGACCACCCCGTGGCGCGACGTCATCAGCATCACCGGTACTGCCCTCGGCAAGTCTGTTGAAGCGGATGCCGTGCTCACCGACATTGACGCGCTCGTCGCCGAGCAGGCAGCTGCACACCCCGAGTTTGAGGGCAAGACTGTTGCCGCGACCTTCGATGTTGGCGGAACTTTCTACGTCTACAAGCCGGCCGATCCTCGCGTAGCGTTCCTCGTCGATCTCGGTCTCGTAAGTTCACCCGCCGTAGACACTCTCGCTAACGGTGACGCCACGTTCTACTACACGCTCAGCTACGAGAAGCTGGATGAGCTCGACAGCGACCTGCTGATCGCCTACGCCGAGACCAAGGAAGTCGGCGACACGTTCGCAGCCCAGCCCTACGCGCAGAGCATCCCGGCCATTGCTGATGGCGGACTCATCGCAGTCAACGGTGCCTCGCTCGTCGCATCGGTCTCACCGCCCACGGCACTCTCGTTGCCCTGGGGTCTCGACAGTTATGTGGATGCCATCGCAGCAGCACTGAAGTAGCCATCGCCTAGCCGCACAAAAAAGAGCCCGTCGACGGTGAACGTCGACGGGCCCTTTGTGGTCTGCGGGAGTTTCTCGTTGGCTAGTTAGCCGGCGGGAGTAGCAGGTGCTTCGCCTGCTTCTGCTGCAGCCTGCTGCTCAGCAACCTGCTTGTGGACCTCGGTCATGTCGAGGTTCTTGACGCCCTCAATGACCTGCTCGAGGGCGGGGGCGGGGAGTGCGCCGGGCTGTGAGAACACGAGCACGCCGTCACGAAATGCCATGAGGGTGGGGATGGAGGTGATGCCTGCAGCGCCAGCAAGTTCTTGCTGTGCTTCGGTATCTACCTTGCCGAACGTGATGTCGGCGTGGGTTTCGCTTGCGGTCTCAAAGATGGGCCCGAACTGCTTACAGGGGCCGCACCATTCAGCCCAAAAATCTACGAGTGTAATTCCTTCTTTGGTGACCGTCTGGCCAAAGTCTTCTGAGGTGAGAGTGATAGTCGACATAGTTACATCCTTTCACGGAGGCCAACAACGTCTCCTGAACAAAGATTCCCACTGGGCAATCGCGCCCGCAGGGCAATACATCCCACAACGCTACGGCGGCTGTTTTGCGGTTTTGCACAAAGGGATGCGGCGGGTGCGGCATCCACTTGGTTGACCGTGAACGAGACACTTTGCACCCGCACGCAACGCTCGTACCGTGTGATTACCGAACTTTCACGAATCGAGATAGCCATGACACAGGTTCACGACACGGCAACCGAGACGGCGACCGAAGCACCTACCTCCGCCGTCGATGCCGCCAACACAACTTCCGCTGAGACCTCCCCCGAGACCCCAGCCATCAACGTCGAGTGGCTGGGTGAATACCTTCTGGGCAAGTGGGCCAAGGCCCGCAAAGAGTCGCGCGCGCTCATGGCGAACCCCGACCTTCACCAGGTCGCCGGGCTCTCGATGGCTGATCACCGCGAGCGTGTGCTGAACCAGATGTCGATCCTCGTCGATAACGATGCGATTCAGCGCGCCTTCCCCACCGCGCTGGGTGGCCATGACGATCACGGCGGAAACATTGCGGCCTTCGAAGAAGTAGTGCTTGCTGACCCGTCGCTGCAGATCAAGTCTGGCGTTCAGTGGGGCCTCTTCGGTGCTGCCGTGCTGCACTTGGGCACCAAGGAGCACCACGACAAGTGGCTGCCAGACATCATGAACTTGACGACTCCTGGCGCATTCGCGATGACCGAAATCGGTCACGGATCGGATGTTGCCAGCATCGCTACTACGGCGACCTACGACCCCGACACTGACGAGTTCGTCATCAACACCCCGTTCCGTGCTGCCTGGAAGGACTACCTCGGGAACGCGGCGCTGCACGGCAAGGCTGCGACAGTGTTCGCTCAGCTCATCACGAACGACGTCAACCACGGCGTTCATGCGTTCTATGTTCCGCTGCGCGACGACAACGGTTTCCTCCCCGGCCTTTCGGGTGAAGATGACGGTCTCAAGGGCGGACTGAACGGTATCGACAACGGCCGACTCCACTTTGACCACGTGCGCGTGCCCCGCATCAACCTGCTCAACCGCTACGGCAATGTTGACGAGAACGGTGAATACACCTCCGACATCGACAGCCCTGGTCGTCGCTTCTTCACGATGCTCGGCACGCTCGTTCAGGGCCGTGTTTCGCTCGATGGTGCCGCAGTGCTCGCGAGCAAACTGGCCCTCACGATTGCGATCAAGTACGGCTCGGAGCGCCGACAGTTCACGGCATCCAGCAACACGAATGAAGAAGTGATTCTGGACTACCAGCGTCACCAGCGCCGACTGCTACCGCGTCTGGCTCAGACCTACGCAATGTCGTTTGCGCACGAGGAGTTCCTCGACAAGTTCGATGGTGTGTTCTCGGGTCGCACCGATACCGATGCTGACCGTCAAGACCTCGAGACGATCGCGGCAGCACTCAAGCCCCTGAGCACGTGGGCGGCACTTGACACTCTGCAGGAAGCACGCGAGGCGTGCGGCGGTGCTGGCTTCATGGCCGAGAACCGACTCACCCAGATGCGCGCCGATCTTGACGTCTATGCGACGTTTGAGGGCGACAACAACGTACTGCTCCAGCTCGTTGCTAAGCGTTTGCTCACCGACTACTCGCGCAAGTTTGCTGGGGCGGATGCCGGTGCCCTCGCTCAGTACGTTGCGGACCAAGTCAGTGAGGCGGCAGTCAACCGCACGGGTCTTCGCCGCTTTGCCCAGAACGTTGTCGACTTCGGATCCACGGCGCGTTCGATCGGTTACGTGCGTGACACAGACTCGCAGCGCCAGTTGCTTACCGACCGGGTTGAGACGATGGTGGCGGATGTCGCCGGTAAGTTGCGTGCAGCCACCAAGCTTCCGCAGGCCGAGGCTGCCGCTCTCTTCAACAGTCACCAGAATCAGCTCATCATGACCGCGTACGCGCATGCCGAGCTGCTGCAGTGGGAGGCGTTCACTCGCGCGCTCGAGAAGATCGAAGACAAGGACACTGCCAAGGTCATGACCTGGTTGCGAGACCTCTTCGGCTTCTCGCTGATCGAGAAGAACCTGGCCTGGTATCTCATGCACGGTCGCATCTCCACGAACCGCGCACAGGCCATCACCGACTACATTGACGACCGTCTGCTGCCGCGTTTGCGTCCCCAAGCGCTGGATCTGGTGGCTGCGTTTGGTCTCACCGACGAGCTGGTGCGAGCACCGATCGCATCCGGTGCCGAGGCTGTTCGCCAGAACGAGGCTCGCGACTACTTTGCCGACCGTCGGGCGTCTGGCGAGGAGCCAGTGCACGAGAAGGACCTGAAGCAGAAGAAGCGTCGCTAACAGCGCTCAACTGAGGGCTGCCGACTCAAGCACAAGAGGTGCGGTCGGCAGCCTTAACCACGCGTTCGTGAAAGCTTCGTTCAGTTCGCGGTCTGTTCGGCGCGCAGCCGTTCAACTGCGAAAACTGTCGCACTCGCGAGAACGGCGACGACCGCGACGATCGCAGCGACGGCAGTGGGCTGAGAGATCAGGTCTCCACTGAGGCGTCCGACAGCAACCCAGGCGAGGCCCCAGCTGAGGGAGAGCGCTGGCGAGAAGTGTGTGCGGCCGCGAGCGGCGATGGCGATGCCCACAGCTCCGGCAACGATGATGATGGCGACGCCCCACACGTCTTCGGAAATACCGAAGCCCGTGAAGCCAATAGCGGCAAGCCAGGCGGTGATGTTTGCTGCGGTCGCAACACACACCCATCCGAGGTAGAGACCGATGGTGCCATCGGTGACGATCGCATCAATGGCACCAGCGGCCGGCACCCTGACGGTGATCAGGTACGCCTGAATGAGCACGGCCAACAGGATGATAATCACGGGAACGCTGAGGGCGAGCAGGTTGAACTGGATGGAGAGAATCCAAGCTGCATTGAGCACGAGGGATGCGGCAACCCAGTAGCCGACGCGGCGGTGCAGTTCGGTGCTGGACTGTTTGGGCAGCATTTGCCAGACAGCGTAGGCCACGAGGCCGAGGTAGATGATGCTCCAGATGCCGAAGGCTGAACCTGCGGGGGCGACGACGGTGGCATCGGCGTCGAGCGCACCGCCCGCAGCATCCTGGATCGGGGTGCCGCCTGCAGCCCCAGAGCCAACGAATGCCCCTATGAGGGCGAATGTTGCGCTCGCGGCGACGGTTATCTGCCTGACCACATCTTTGGATTCACGCATTAGGTTCTCCTCGGTTGGGTCTTAGCCTAGAACTCCTGAAGGTCAGTTCACCGAAGAATGCTGAAAGATATGTGGCGCTCAGGGCTACTCACAGGCTGAAGGCTGAGCTCGCTAGACAGAGCTGCCTCTGCCGGCGCGGGCCTCGACTCTCGATGCGCGGCACCGGACGCGAGGCTGCTAGTGCGTGAAGCCAGCGAGCAGGCTCGGCACAGCCAAGTTGACCAGCAGAATGATGCCAGTGAGCGCAACGACCGCACCCATCGCAACGAGGGCAAGCTTGCCAAGAACGGTGACAACGGTGATGGTCTTCATAGCTCAAGGATATCGGAGTGGTTGCGCTGGTGGGACGTGGCAACGAGTAGTAAATTTTCTCTATGACGTTCAATGACAACGCACGAATCAACCCCGGCAAGGTCTCTCGGCGTGGCCGAAACACCGGTATTGCCGTAGGCGGCGGTGGCAGTTTGCTCGTCATCGGACTGATCATCGCGTCCCAAGTCCTCGGCGTCGACCTGACAGGGCTCGTTGGCGGCGGAACAACTGGCGGCGGCGGGCAGGAGCAGGGCCAACCGCTCTCCGAATGCACAACGGGCGAGGCCGCGAATAACAGCATCAATTGCAGGATCGCCGCTGCCGCAGATTCGCTCGACACCTATTGGGAGAGCGAACTACCCACGCTCGGCCAGACCTACCGCACCACCAACGTCGTGCTCTTCTCGGGCCAGACGAACACCGGATGTGGCGGCGCCACTAGCGCTACGGGGCCGTTCTACTGCCCAGCCGATGAGCGCATCTACGTCGACACCGCCTTCTACGATGACCTGCGCAGCCGCTTCGGTTCGAGCGGCGGACCACTGGCGGAGATGTATGTCATCGCGCACGAGTGGGGTCACCACATCCAGAATTCGACAGGAATAATGGAGGGTCTCGATCGGCAGACGACTGGGCCGTCGTCAGATTCGGTGCGCCTTGAGCTGCAAGCAGATTGCTTCGCCGGAGCATGGGTGGGGGCGGCATCCACCATCAAGAACGACGACGGAGTTGTCTTTCTCGACCCCGTGACGGAGGCCCAGATTGCGGATGCGTTGAGTGCAGCGTCGGCGGTTGGCGACGACCGCATCCAGCAGTCCACGCAAGGCCAGGTCACTCCTGAGTCTTGGACGCACGGCTCGAGCGAGAAGCGCCAGCAATGGTTCATGACCGGCCTAAACGGCGGCCCAGGCGCCTGCAATACCTTCGAGGTCGCGACTCCGTAACTGGGACGCTGGGGTAGCGGGTGGGCTGCTCGGCGCAATAGTTAGCTCTAAACAAGTCGGGGCACTACTCTCCGTTGCGCCCGACTTTGTGGACGAGCCAGTACCCGCGCGGTTCGAAGCTGCGGCTGGCGGGGAGGTTGGCGGGTGCCGAGCCGCGAAGCGGGGCCTCGGCTGTTCTGGTGGTGACGCAACCGTCACATTTCTCATAAAAGACCCTTGACATCGTTTTGACACTGGTTATAGTAAGTATTGAAATAAGTCATAACCACAGCACCTTCAACCCGAATGCGATCAACGATGACCGAGACTTCTCCCTCCGCCCGGCTCAAGACTGAGCCTTCGCTTGAGGCCCTCGGCACTTTCCCCTCGGACTTCCGCTGGGGTCTCGCCACTGCGGCTTACCAGGTCGAGGGTGCCGCCTTCGAGGGTGGTCGTGGACCGAGCATCTGGGACACTTTCTCGCATACGCCGGGCCTCAGCCTGCACGGGGATACGGGTGACATCGCCTGCGACCACTACCACCGTTGGCAAGCAGACCTCGACCTGCTGAAGAATCTCGGAGTTACCGATTACCGGCTCTCCGTGTCGTGGTCACGGCTGCAGCCCAGCGGACACGGCGAGTTGAACGAGATCGCCGTCGCCTTCTACCGCGACGTTCTCGCAGGACTTGCGGCACGTGGCATCCGAGCACTCGTAACGCTTTACCACTGGGACCTGCCGCAGCCTCTCGAAGATGCCGGCGGTTGGCCAGTGCGGAACACGGCGTACCGCTTCGCAGAGTTCGCTACGAGAACCGTAACGGCGCTCGGCGACCTCGCTACCGACTGGTTGACACTCAACGAGCCATGGTGCAGCGCATTCCTCGGCTACGGAAACGGAGCGCACGCTCCCGGCCGCAAGGATTACCGCGCAGCGATTCATGCCGCGCACCACCTCAATCTGGGCCATGGGCTGGCCGTCGCGGGGATCCGTGAAGTAATGCCCAGCGCATCCGTCGGCATCACAAATATTGTGACCGACATCGTGCCCGCAACCGACTCGCCGGATGACGCGGCAGCAGCAGTGCGCCTCGACGCGTCGAGCAACCGCGTCTTCCTCGACCCCGTCTACCTGGGCGCATACTCGGACGCCGTGTGGGACACCCTTGGCCCCCGAGGACTTAGCGACGTGGTGCAGCACGGTGACCTCGAGATCATCTCGGCGCCCACCGACTTCGCTGGCGTCAATCACTACCAACGTGTCATCGCCTCGCACGACGCGACAGCACCTTTTGGGGTTGCCGAAAAGCCTGCTGAGCCGGCTACAACATCCTTTGGCTGGTCGGTCATCCCGGCAGCTCTGACTGCGGTACTGACCAGAGTCTCGCGCGAGTTCACCAGTGTGCCGCTCTACGTCACCGAAAACGGGGCGAGCTACGACGACTACGTCGACCCCAATGGCGATGTTGTCGATACCGAGCGGATCGCCTACCTGCGCGGCTACCTCGGCGCGGCCGCCGATGCGATCGCAGCAGGCGTTGATCTTCGCGGCTATTACGCGTGGTCGTTCCTCGACAACTTCGAGTGGGCGGAAGGCTACAGCAAACGTTTCGGCCTCGTATGGGTCGACTACCGCACTCAGGAGCGGATCCCGAAATTGAGTGCGCACTGGTATCAGCGCCTCATCACCGAGCATCAGGAAGTCGTGGCGTACACAACAGCCTGACCCGAATGGTGCGAGTCTGGATGACTCGCCCATGCACCACTGCAATGCACAGGAAAAAACGAGAAAAGGAATCTCAATGAAGAGAACAGCAACCTCCGTTGTCGCCGCCGTTGCGGCAGTGGGGCTCACCATAGGCATGAGCGCGTGCTCGACAACAGCCGCGACCGGCAGCGTCGACGCTGAAGGTCCACTAACCGTCTGGGTCATGGGCGACTCGGGTACGAACTTCGAGAATCTCGTGGCTGACAGTGGCATCGAAGTTGAGGTCGTCGCGATCCCGTGGGATTCGATCGACGAGAAGCTCACTACTGCTGTCGCGTCCGGGTCTGGGCCTGACATCCTCCAGATCGGTCTATCCAAGCTCCGCACGTTTGCGGATGCCGGTGCACTCCTGCCCCTCGACGATGAAATTGCCAACTACCCCGGTCTCGACCCCGCGAACTTCCCTTCAGGGGTTTCCGGCACCGCGACTTCGGTTGGTGGAGAGATCGTGAGCGTTCCGTGGACAAGCGACACGCGGGTGCTTTTCACTCGCACCGACATCCTTTCGGAAGCCGGCATTGACGCACCCCCGGCCACGTGGGACGAACTGCGTGCTGACGCTAAAACTCTCGCGGCACGCGGCGAAGGCCAGTACGGCTACTACATTCCTCAGTGGGATGCACCGCTGCCAATCGAGATGACGTGGAGCATGGGTGGTGAGGTCATCGATGCTGACGGCAACGTCAATTTCGATACTCCCGAGTTCCAGAAAGCAGTCGATATCTACACCGGGCTTTACGCAGACAAGAGCGTGCCCGTCAATGGCGACTTCGATCAGACCCAGGGGTTCATCTCCGGTGTCGCACCGATGCTCGTGAGCGGCCCTTACCTGGGCAGAGGTATCGCAGACTCGGCCCCAGAGCTTGACGGCAAGTGGCAGGCAAGCCCGCTGCCCGCTGGTGATGGTGGGTCTATCTCGCTGTTCGCTGGTTCGAACCTTGGAGTGTGGGCCAACACCGACCAGAAGAATGCCTCACTTGAGCTGCTTGAGTACATTTCGCAGTCCGAGCAGCAGCTTGAGTGGTACGCCATGACCGGCGAGCTGCCGACGGTGACTGCCGCCCTTGAAGATGGGGAACTAAACAGCGACCCCAATGTGAAGGTCTACACCGACCAGCTCAAGACAGCCAGGGTTCTTCCGCTCGTCTCCAACTGGGATGGTGCTGTCGGAACCGAGTTGCTCAATGCTCTCAACGCGATAACGCTCACGGGAGCGGATGCGAAGTCGTCACTTGACGGCCTTTACTCCACAACCGCGGGCCTCACGATTAACTAGCAACAACCACCTCTCAGAAGTAATCCAGCGTCGCGACGCGACACGAACAGGAAGGACAGCACGGTGCGCAATCGCCTTACTCCCTACCTGTTCGTGTCGCCCGCCATGCTTCTGCTCATCACCTTCGGGATTTTCCCGATCCTTGTCGCCGCTGTCATCAGCACGACAAACATGAACATCTCCGCCTTCGCCGACTGGAACAACGTC
Organism: Rhodoglobus aureus; assembly: GCF_039527955.1. Lineage (NCBI taxonomy): Bacteria > Bacillati > Actinomycetota > Actinomycetes > Micrococcales > Microbacteriaceae > Rhodoglobus > Rhodoglobus aureus. The sequence goes on from NZ_BAAAKW010000032.1 coordinate 47,712, forward strand.
AAGTTCATCGGCATCGACAACTACACAAAACTTTTTGCAGACCCCGACTTCTGGCAGGCCATCGGCAACACTGGTCTGTTTGCGGTGTTTGGGGTGCCGGCCATTGTGGTCCTGTCGCTCGGGGTCGCGCTGCTGCTGAACCATAGCCAGAGCAGGTTCTTCCGCTCGCTTCGAGCGTTCTATTTCATCCCAGCCATCACCGCCATTGTGGCCATCTCACTCGTGTGGGGCTACCTCTACAACACCCAGTTCGGACTGCTCAACTATCTGTTCTCGCTCGTGGGAGTGCCCCAGGTGCAGTGGCTGTCAGACCCGCTACTGGCGAAGTTCTCCGTGGCACTTGTCGCTGTCTGGCGCGGAACAGGGCTCAACATCATCATCTTCCTTGCCGCACTTCAGGGTGTTCCGAAGGAGTACCTGGAAGCGGCATCCCTCGATGGGGCAGGGGAATGGAAGAAGACGTTCTCGATTGTGATACCCCTCATGCGTTTCGCGATTTTCTTTGTGAGCGTCACCACCACGATTGCGTGGCTCCAGTTTTTCGACGAGCCTTTCGTGCTCACCGACGGTGGGCCGCTCGGTGCCACCACCTCGGCCTCGATCTTCCTCTACAAAGAGGGCTTCAGGCTCAACCAGTTCGGGTATGCCAGCGCCGGTTCGATCGTGCTATTCGCGATCATCGCCGTGATCACCCTCATCCAATTGCGAGTGAGACGGGCAGACGATGACTACTGATCGCACTCACGCCAAGCGGAGACGCGCGCTCACCGTAACGATCGGAATCGCGCTGGGGATCGGCGCCCTGATTACGGCGTTCCCGTTTCTGTGGATGCTCACGACCGCGTTCAAGCCGCAGCGGGAGTCGGTGACTTTCCCTCCCACGATCCTGCCTGAGGCGCCGACACTTCAGTGGTTCCAAATTCTCTTCACTGAGATGGACTTCGGACGTTACCTCGTCAATACAATCCTTGTCGTACTTATTGGATTCATCGGCTTGATGTTTATGGCGATGGCAGGGTACGCGTTCGCGAAATTCGATTTCCGTGGGCGCCGGTGGATGTTCTTCCTCGTTCTCGCGACAATGATGATCCCGATTCAGGTCACTATGATTCCGACCTATCTGATCCTCAACGGCATGAAGCTCACCAACACCCTGGTCGGCATCGCTCTCCCGACGTTGGTGAGCGGATTCGCCATCTTCCTCTTCCGTCAATTCATGACCACCATCCCCACGGAGATGCTTGAGGCCGCGCGCCTCGACGGAGCCGGAGAATTCCGTACGTTCTGGCAGATCGTGCTGCCGATGTCTAAGCCGATCCTTGCGGTGCAAATCGTTCTGACATTCATCTCCGGTTGGAACAGCTTCCTGTGGCCGCTCATCATTGCGAGCGACCAGAAGCTCTACACACTCTCCGTTGGGCTCGCTCTGCTCAACCAACAGCTCGCAGTGAACCCCTCGCTGCAGATGGCGGCGGCTTCTGTGATGGTCATTCCGATCCTCATCGTGTTCATCGTCTTCCAGCGCTATGTCATTCAGGGCTTCGCCCTCTCCGGTCTTAAGTAACGAAAGCAACCCATGACTGATCTCATGATCGCCACACCAGCGTTCGAACCACGTCCCGCATCCTTTGACGGCTTTGTGCATGCACAGGATGCTCGCCTCGTCGATGGCTCAGGCCGCGAGTTGCTCCTCCGCGGGGTGGGGCTGGGCAACTGGATGCTGCCCGAGGGATACATGTGGAAGTTCGGCCCAGGAGCGGAGTCTCCTCGGGAAATCGAGCGGCTCACGGAGCGACTCCTGGGGGCTGCGGAAGCGGAGCGATTCTGGGAGGGCTTCCGGACGAACTTTATTGCTGAAGCGGACATTGCTCTTATCGCGGCATCCGGTTTCGACCATGTGCGGTTGCCGATCAATTCGCGCGTTATTCAGGATGAGAACGGCGATCCGATTGAGGCTGGTTACGCCATGATCGATCGGCTCATCGAGTGGTGTCGTGAACACAAGCTGTGGGTGATGCTCGATCTTCATGGGGCACCGGGCGGTCAGACGGGCACCAACATTGATGATTCGCCGCACAATCTGCCGGAGTTGTTCATGGAGCCGCGCTACCGCGAGCTCACCGTGCGGTTGTGGCAGGATCTTGCAACGCGCTATCGCGATGAGACGGTCGTGCTGGGATACGACCTCCTCAATGAGCCGCTGCCGAACGAATGGCAGCACACCTACGCGGATTCTCTCACTGAGCTCTACCGCGACCTGACGCGGGAGATTCGCGCGGTCGATCCCGACCACCTCATCGTTTATGAGGGTGCGCACTGGGCCACGAACTGGGACATCTTCACCGAGGTGTGGGATGACAACTCGCTGCTGCAGTTCCACAAGTACTGGTCATCGCCCGACACCGAGTCGATTTCGGCGTTCCTTGAGGTTCGGGATCGTCTTGGACTGCCCATCTACATGGGTGAGGGTGGCGAGAACACACTCGAGTGGTTGTATGCGGCGTTCCGTCTGTATGAGTCGCACGGGATCGGTTGGAACTTTTGGCCGTGGAAGAAGATTGACACTCGCACGTCGGCTGCGTCGATTATTGCGCCAGAAGGATGGGACCGTGTCATTGCCAGCATTAGCGACCCTTCAGCGATCACTCCCGCCGAAGCGAAACCTGTCTTTGAGGATCTGCTTGACGCAATGAGGATCGAGAACTGTCGTTGGCAGCCTGAGGTTATTGCGGCTCTTCTTGCTTCTCATCCGGCGGTCCTGCCCGTGTGGGGGTACGGCTATCGCGGTGCTGGTGAGTCCTATTCGATTGCTGCCACAGGCGGTGTTGAGGCGATCCGCGCCGGTGACACAGTGCCGTTGCGGTGGGCTAGCGATGGCGACAACCCCGCAAATCCGTTCGAGCAGATGGATGGCCGTGTCTACGATATCGCCGAGGAACTGGTCGTGGACCTCTCCGAGGGCGACTGGCTCGAGTACGAGTTCACGGGTGCCGCTGCGGCGCACGTGGTGGACGGCGAGGGCCGGGATGCTGCGGTGCGCGTCGAGCAGACGGCCCGCGGCATCCGGGTCATCGCCACCGGCGAAACAACTGTCTCAAGGATCTACCCGTCGGGAGGCGACAAGACTTGGTAGGGTCTGGATTTATGATCGGGCGCATCGCACTCACTACTTCCGCGCCGGCAACGGTGAGCGATGTGCGTCAGCGCAACCGCTCGCAGGCGCTGCGCAGTGTGATTCTCACAGGCGAAACGACGCGCGCGGCTATCGCACGCGAGTCGGGCCTGTCGGTCGCGTCGGTCACGAATCTGGTTTCCGAGCTCATCTCGGAGGGGCTCGTCATGGAGGCCGGCTCGGTGGCTTCGAGTGGTGGACGACCGGTGACCCTGCTTGCCCCCAACCCTGTCGGTGCCTATTTTCTGGGCGCGGATGTGGGCGAGCGTGGTGTTGCGGTTGAGCTGTTTGACCTGTCGATGACGCGCATCGATCGGGAGTTTCGCGGTGGCCGCGAGGGTGAGCCCATTGAAGCGATCGCTGCCGATCTTGATGAGGCGCTTAACGCTTTGCGGGCGCGGAATCCAGCAGCATGGGACCGTATGGTCGGCATCGGGCTGGGACTGCCCGGAATCGTCGAGTCGGATGCTGAGGGCCGCCAAGTTCTGTACGCCCAGAGCCTCGGTTGGTCGCCCATCCCTGTCGCCGATCTCGTTTCGCACGACATGCCAGTTTTTGCTGAGAACGGCGCTAAGACCCAGGCGATGGCCGAGCTGTGGGATGGCGCGGCACGTGGTGTGAACGAAGCCCTCGTGGTGCTGCTCGGTCGCGGCGTCGGCCTCGCGATTGTGTCGAATGGCGAACTTGCTCGCGGTCTCAACAGCAGTGCCGGGGAGTGGGGTCACGTCAAGATTGTGCGCAACGGGCGTCTCTGTCGCTGCGGTGGACACGGATGTGTCGAGGCTTACCTTGGTGCGGATGCCATTCTCGAATTGTGGCGCGAAGCCGGTGGAGTATTTGATGGTTCCGGCTGGGGCGCCGTTGGGCAACTGCTTGAGTTGCGCGACCCGGTTGCTGTTGGTGTCGTCGATGAACTCATTGAGACCCTCGGTTCAGCGCTAGGCGGCCTCGTTAACCTCACCAACCCCGAGCGAGTTATTATCGGCGGCTGGGTTGGGCTCCGACTTATGGAGTCGCTCGCCTCCCGCGTTGAGGAAGCGACGTGTGCAGAGGCACTCGTGCGACCGGGCGGGCAGTTTTCGCTGCACGCCTGCAGCTTCGGTGGTGACACTGTCGCACTGGGTGCGGCAATTATGCCCCTCGAAGCGTTGCTTGCTGCGCCGCGGGGTAGTCAACCGCCGATGCCGTAGCGGGCTTCTGCGGGAGAGTCCGCTAGCTAAGATTTCGTACCTCGAGGGCCGATCGCACTCGGCCAGAGCTGCGGCCGCACATTCAGCTAGTCCTTAGACGATTCTCATAGTTTCAATCGCGACTCTGCACCCCACGCAATCCAGGAGGGGTTCGTGCGCCGCACGGCTCGAGCTCGAACCATCGCAGCGAGAAGTCCGCCGACCCCAACACGCCTGCACCTTTGCGGTGACGGATGTTGCAGCCAACTGGTTTGCTCGTTACTTCGATTCCAGCTCTTGGACCTCCGCGGGTGTCTTCACCGCGGCCGAAGTCAGCCCGAAAGATGGCTAGGACGAGGTCTCTTGGGATTCCGCAGTACAGCCTTCTTCAGGCGAAGAGGTTGTCGGTTCAAGGGGAGGAAACGCGGGGTTCCCTGGCTTGTCTAGTCACTAGACAAGCCAAAGCGAAAGTCAGCTGCCCGGTTAGGCGGTGTAGGGCGGCGTTCGTACGCCACGTTGCTGCTTCCTCGACGTTCCCGGCGACAAGTCGTAGCCTCTAGTCAGGACCTAGCAAGGAAGTGCACCTGCATCACTGTGACCTCGAAGCCAGCGGGCAATCGCCGGTGATGAAGACACCCCAAACAGATTGTCGAAGAGGAGCAGATCATGAGCAGACGCGCGATCGGGATTGCACTCGTCGCCGTGCAGCTTGTGCTGCTCGCCGCGGTTGTTCTTCTGCCGTGGAACGATCCGCTGTGGCACCGCGACGCTCTCGTCTATGTCCTTGCGGGGTTGCTCGCACTCACTGGCGCGGTCATCGCGGTGCTCGGCGTGCGCGGGCTTGGTCGTTCCCTTACCGCCAGCCCGGTGCCGCTCGACAGCTCAGAACTGGTGACCGACGGCCTGTACGGGCTGGTGCGCCATCCGATATATAGCGGGCTCATGCTTGGCGCACTCGGTGTCGCGCTGGCTGGCGCCACCTGGTGGCATCTGGGCGTGTGGCTGGCGCTCGTGGTGCTGCTCATGGCCAAGGCGCGCTGGGAGGAGCGGATGCTCGCGGAGCGCTACGAGGACTATCCCGACTATGCACTCCGCGTCGGCCGCTTTATCCCCGGCGTCGGGCGCATCGGCTGAACGACTGCCTCACCCGCGCTACAACCAAGCGCGGCTTCTGAGCGTGGCTAGGCCTGCGGAGAGGTTCCGCACGAGTGCCCCTCGTTTCCACGTTCTGGCTTGGTCTGACGCCCCGTCCAGCCCCTGCAGCCTTCGGAAACTCAGGAAACTCTCGCCGAGTGGCAATGTGATCCCTGTTAACAAGCGCGTTGTGGTGTAGGTACGGTCGGATCTCCTGAGTTTCCAAAAGGACGGGCGACCAGTGTCAAGCTGAGGAAGAAGGGCTCCCGGCGCTGAGACGGCTGGCCGGTCGCGCGCCGTAGGTCGCAAGAAGCAGGGCGCGAGGACAAAAAAATGACCCTCGCCCAGTAGAAGCCCGGGAAAGGGTCAAGTGGCTCCGACGGGCGTCGATCCCGTGACCTCACAATTTTCAGTCGTGCGCTCTACCAACTGAGCTACAGAGCCGTAAGAGTTGCCTCTTACTCGCAAGGGTTTCCCCCTACTACACAAAAAGCCCCTCCTTTCGAAGAGGCGTTCTGTTTGCGACCCTGACCGGACTTGAACCGGCGACCTCCGCCGTGACAGGGCGGCGCGCTAACCAACTGCGCTACAGGGCCTAGCTATTTAATTCTGTGTTTTGTCTGGTGACCCCAACGGGATTCGAACCCGTGCTGCCGCCGTGAAAGGGCGGTGTCCTAGGCCACTAAACGATGGGGCCTCGAAGTCACAGAACTTCTTAGCTACCGAGGGAAAAGCATACGGTGACTTTCGTGATTTACCAAACTGAGAAGCAAGCTATCTGGTATCTCGCAAAAACCATGTTTTCCAACAGGCTCAAATGTACTCGACTCTGAGGCGATCAGATACTACGTTCATGGAAAGGTTGAGACTTTTGGGCCACGTGTTGTTAGCGTGGTCAGTGTTACTGCTGTGACTAGTGTCCATTAGCCAGCGCTCAACATCTTGAGGGGAATAATGAACGTCACGCAGGCGAGTCGGGGGACCGCGGCAAAGCTCACTCTTCGCTCACTAATTTTTCGTGTAGTCGGCTTCACAGCCGTGCTCAGCCTCGTTGTCGGAGGCACGCTGTTTGGTGGCACCGGTCAGGCCGTGGCTGCCACGGACTACCCCACATGGAGTGATGTTACTGAGGCCCGTAACGATGAGGCCGCCACTAAGGCTGTAGTCGCCCGCATTAAAGCCGCTCTCATTCAGCTCGAGACTCAAGCTGCTGCCGCCCAGAAGAATGCCGAAGAAAAGGGCAACCTCTGGCAAGAGGCCGACACTAAGTACCAGGCCAAGTCTGCTCAGACCGAAACTTTGCAGGAGCAGGCGGATGTCGCTAGCGCTGAAGCTGACGAAGCTGAGAAGCGAATCGGCGAGCTTGCTGCGCGGCTCGTGCGTGATGGTGGCGGCGATGTCACCACGAACCTCCTCACCAACTCGCAAGATGCAGATGCCCTGCTCTACAACTTGGGTATGTCGTCGAAGATCTCGCAGCAGACATCCGCACTTTTTGATAGTGCAGTTCAAGCCCGCAACACGGCCCAGTCGCTGAGCGACGCAGCCGAGGTTGCTCGTGCAGAACTTGAAGTACTCAAGATCGCCGCAGAGAAGGCATTCGCCGAGGCCCAGGAAGCCTCCCAGGCCGCAGCGGCTGCGTTGGCGGAGCAGGAAGAGCGCAAGATTGAATTCGACGCTCAGCTGGCTGCCCTCACTGCAGCGCGTAAAACCACTGAAGCTGACTACCTTGCGGGAGTTCGTGTTCGCGAAGCTGCACGGGCGGCAGCGGCAGCGGCGGCAGCGGCGGCGGCACAGGTTCCCAATATCGACGCCGGTGAGATCAGCCTCAGCGGCTGGGCTCGCCCCGCCGGTGGCTACATCAGTTCCACCTACGGCTACAGCTCGAACTACGGTTCCAGCTTCCACAAGGGTATTGACTTGGCCGCTGGCTGCAACTCAAACATCTACTCTGCCTCCAGCGGAACCGTCGTTTACGCCGGCTACGGCTGGAACGGTGGCTACGGCAACTACATCATCATCGAACACGCCAACGGCCTGCGCACCGCTTACGGTCACATCGCCCCCGGCGGCATCCGAGTTTCGTACGGCCAGAACGTTGCCGTTGGCACCAACATTGCCAAGGTGGGTTCAACGGGAAACTCCACCGGATGCCACCTCCACTTCGAGGTTCGCCCCGGTGGGTGGAACACCACTGATCCGATCCCGTTCATGGCAAACCAGGGCATCCGCCTCGGCTAAGACCATCGAAGTCGGTCTTAACCGCCCCAACCATCGAACTTGACCCGCCGGTAGGGTGCGCGACAGTGGTGGCGTGCCAAAAACTAGGTTCAGGGAAAGGTTGAGACTTTTGGGCCACCTGTTGGTAGTGTGGTCAATGTTATTGCTGTGACTAGGGGGGTACTAGTCGGCACTCAACATGTTGAGGGGAACAATGAACGTCACGCAGGCGCGTCGGGGGACCGCAGCGAAGCTCACGCTTCGCTCACTAATTTTTCGAGTTGTCGGCTTCACTGCCGTGCTCAGCCTCGTTGTCGGAGGCACGCTTTATAGCGGAAGTGGCCAAGCCGTAGCCGCCACGGACTACCCCACGTGGAGCGACGTCGCGGAGGCACGCAACAACGAAGCTGCTACGGAAGCGGTCGTTTCGCGTATTAGGGCTGCTCTTGTTCAGCTTGAGTCGCAGGCCGTGGCCGCCCAGAAAGATTCCGAAGAAAAGGGAAACCTCTGGCAAGAGGCCGACACTAATTTCCAGGCCAAGTCTGCTCAGACCGAAACTTTGCAGGAGCAGGCGGATTCCGCCAGCATCGAAGCCGATGAAGCTGAGAAGCGAATCGGCGAGCTTGCCGCGCGGCTCGTGCGTGCCGGTGGCGGCGATGTCACCACGAACCTCCTCACCAACTCGCAAGACGCCGACGCCCTGCTCTACAACTTGGGTATGTCGTCGAAGATCTCGCAGCAGACATCCGCACTTTTTGATCGTGCAGTTCAAGCCCGCAACACGGCCCAGTCGCTGAGCGACGCGGCCGAGGTTGCTCGTGCAGAACTAGAAGTACTCAAGGTTGCCGCCGAAAAGGCGTTCGCTGAGGCACAGGCAGCCGCACAAGCAGCCGAAGTGGCAGTTGCCGAGCAGCAAGAGCGCAAGATCGAGTTCGACGCGCAGCTCGCTGCTCTCACTGCAGAACGTCAAACCACCGAGGCTGACTACCTTGCGGGAGTTCGCGTGCGCGAAGCAGCGCGCGCTGCCGCTGCAGCAAAGGTCGCAGCCGAAGCCAGGGCTGCTCAAATCGCCGCCGAGAAGGCAGCAGCTGAGGCCGCCGCCCAGAACCCTGGTAGCAGCACGCCTGCTGGTCCCAGCTCGTCTGGTTGGACTCGCCCCGCTGGTGGCTATATCACGTCAACCTACGGTTACAGCTCGCAATACGGCTCCCGCTTCCATAAGGGGGTCGACCTGGGTGCGAACTGTGGCACCAACATCTATGCCGCGACAAGCGGGACCGTTGTTTATGCCGCCTACGGCTGGAATGGTGGCTACGGAAACTACATCATCCTCGAGCACGCCAACGGACTGCGCACCGCCTACGGACATATCCTTGCTGGTGGAATCCGCGTCTCCTACGGACAGAGTGTTGCCGCTGGCACCAACATCGCCAAGGTGGGCAACACCGGAAACTCCTCTGGATGCCACCTCCACTTCGAGGTTCGCCCCGGCGGCTGGAACACCACTGACCCGGTCTCGTTCATGGCAAACCAAGGCGTCCGCCTCGGCTAATCCCTCCGAGGTCGGCCGTCCGCGGTCGCACTAATCCTTAAACGCCAATGGCGGATGCTCTCGAGCATCCGCCATTGTTCGTTGTGTGGAGTATGCGGCGACGAAAGCCACACGCCCGATGCCGCCGAAGCGGCGAAGCCTTAGTGGCTTTCAGCCTTGAGCTTCTCGAAGCCGGCGACAACGATCGCTTCAGCTTCTGCGGCGTCGCCCCAACCGTCGATCTTGACCCACTTGCCGGGCTCGAGGTCTTTGTAGTGCTCGAAAAAGTGTTCGATCTCTTTGCGAGTGAACTCGGGAACATCATTCAGGTCCTGAATGTGCGACCAGCGCGGGTCCTTGGCCTGAACGCAGATGACCTTCGAGTCGATTCCGCCGTCGTCGCTCATGTTGAGCACAGCAACCGGGCGCACCGAGATGCCAACACCGGGGAAGGTGGGGGCGTCGAGCAAGATCAGAGCGTCGACGGGGTCACCGTCGAGGCCGAGAGTGTTCTCAAAGAAGCCGTAGTCGGTGGGGTAGGCGAAGGTCGTGAAGAGGTAGCGGTCAAGAAAAACGCGACCGGTGATGTGGTCAACTTCGTACTTGTTCCGGCTTCCGCGCGGAATCTCAACGACAACGTCGTATGCGGCCATGTAGGTGCTCCTAAGAAAAATGTGGGGTTGCTGCAATAACGTTACTGGATGCACTCCGAACGGCGCCCCCGTCTTACCCCTGCGATCGCCGACGTACGTCGCGCCGTTCGCACAGCGCTTGCTTCGTTGACAGTTGGCGGTGGCATTCCCGTCACGGTTTCTGGCGCAGCATCTGACACCAGCACCAGCACCAGCACCAGCACCAGCACCAGCACCAGCACCAGCACCAGCACCAGCACCAGCACCGAACCTCTCGTGCTGGTCGCCCTCAGCGGTGGCCCCGATTCTCTCGCGCTTGCGGCAGCGACCGCCTTCGAGGCGCGTAAGGCTGGCGTGCGAGCTGGCGCCGTGATCGTCAATCACAACCTTCAAGAGGGGTCAGCGGCTGTCGCAGCCACTGCCGCCCAGCAGGCACGCGACTTAGGGCTCGACCCCGTCGACATCCGCTCAGTGCTCGTTGGTGACGCCGGAGGCCGAGAGTCTGCCGCCCGTGACGCACGCTACACGGCGCTTGCCGCTGCCGCCGCTGAGCATGGCGCTACCCGTGTCTTGCTGGGCCACACCCTCGATGATCAGGCCGAGTCGGTGCTGCTCGGGCTCGCCCGCGGCAGTGGCGCCGGCAGTCTCAAGGGCATGGCGGCCGACACCGGCGAATACCTGCGGCCGCTATTGGCAGTGCCGCGAAGCATGACCGTTCAGTTCTGCGCAGACTCCGAGATCGTGGCGTGGAATGACCCGCACAACCTCGACACTTCGTACACGCGAGTGCGGGTTCGGCAGACCATTTTGCCGTTGCTGGAAAGTGAACTTGGCCCCGGCATCCGCGAAGCACTGGCTCGAACCGCCGATCAGGCCCGCGAAGATGCCGAAGCACTCGACCACTTTGCCGAAGAAATGGCCGAAGATTTGGCCGATATTTCGGAGGCCGGAATCTCTCTGCCGGTGCGTGCACTCGCCGCAAACCCGGCCGCTCTCCGCCAGCGTTTAATTCGGCTAGCGGTCTTCAGCGAGTTCCATGTGTCGCTCAGCCGCACCCACACACTGGAGATCGCACGCCTCGTCACCGACTGGCGGGGACAGGGACCGATCCACGTTCCCGGCGTTAGGGTTGAACGTCGAGAGAATCTTCTCCACTTTTCCGCCCACAGTGAGGAACGCGATGCAGTTTAGTGATGTCGAAGGAGACCTCAGCGAGGTCCTTCTGACCCAGGAAGAGATTCACGAGAAGATCGCCGTCATGGCGCGCCAGATCGAGACTGACTATGCGGGCGAAAAGCTCCTGCTGGTTGGTGTGCTGCGCGGTGCAGTCATGGTGATGGCCGACCTCGCTCGTGAACTGACGTTGCCGCTGGAGATGGACTGGATGGCCGTCTCCTCGTACGGCGCAGGCACGCAGTCCTCGGGTGTCGTTCGTATCCTCAAAGACCTCGACAGCGACCTTCAGGGCCGCAAGGTGCTCATCGTTGAAGACATTATCGACTCGGGCCTCACCCTGTCGTGGTTGCTGGGCAACCTGCGCAGCCGCGGTGCTGAATCCGTGGAGATCTGCACCCTGCTGCGTAAACCGGATGCCGCCAAGGTCGAGGTGGATGTTCGCTACGTCGGCTTCGACATCCCCAACGCGTTCGTGGTGGGCTACGGACTCGACTATGCCGAGAAGTACCGCAACCTGCGCGGTGTCGCAGTGCTCGCGCCTCACGTCTACGCGTAGGGCCGGCTGAATGAGGGCGAAGGCAGCAATCGATCAGGCGACCGACGACATCGTTGGTCTCTTTGAGAATCGGGTAGCTGATCAGAAGACCCCCGGGTCGTTTTTCGCGGTCTTCGGGCCCGACGGGATCGTGCTCGAGCGCGGTTTCGGCGAGACCGTGCTCGGCAACGAGACCGCGCCCGATCACGACACAGTGTTCCGCATCGCGTCGTGTACGAAGAGTTTCACCTGCACGATGCTGCTGATGCTGCGCGATCGTGGGCAGCTCAACCTTGATGCGACCATCACCGACTTTGTGCCTGCGTTCCGCGCTCTTGCGCCCGAGGCTGCTCCGGTCACGCCGAGCGTGCGAATGCTCATGACGATGTCGGCCGGTTTCCCGACCGATAACCCCTGGGGCGACCGCATGGAGGAAATGACCCGGGCGGAGCTCGACGAATTCGTCTCGACGGGCATCCGCTATTCGAGCACGCCGGGTACCCGCTTTGAGTACTCGAACCTCGGGTATGCGCTGCTCAACGAAGTAATCACTGAGATCACTGGCCGCAGCTACCTCGAGGCTATGACTACCGAGATTCTCGAACCGCTCGGTCTTAGCTCCACCCGGTTCGATGAAGACCCGGATGCCGACGTCGCCCTCGGCTACCGGCTCGCGAATGGCGCGTGGCAGGTTCAGCCATTCACTCTGCCCGGAGTATTTTCGGCCATGGGTGGCTTGTTTTCCACCGCGACTGACCTCGTGCGCTGGTCGCTGTGGCTCGCTGGCGCCCTCGAACCAGAGGACACCTCCGCTGGACCATTGTCTGCGGCAAGCCGTCGCGAGCTGCAGCAGATTCAGCGGGTTGTACCGGAGGGCACGTCAAAGGTCGCCGAGTTCTCGGAGCCCACCGCCCACGGCTACGGCTACGGTCTGTTCGTCGATGAGGGGACGACGAAGATCGTGTCGCACTCGGGTGGTTACCCCGGCTTCAGCGCCCACATGCGCTGGCATGCCCCCACCGGGCTCGGCATCGTCGCGTTCGAGAACGGCACTTTTGCGGCATCCTCGATCCCGGCGACTCAGGCGCTGCAGGCCGCGCTAAACAGCTATGGCGAATTGACTGTGCCGGCACCGGCCTGGCCAGAGACGCTTGCTGCGCGCGATGTTTTCGACGGCCTCATCCGCAACTGGGATACCCCAAGCGCCGAAGCTGTTGCCTCAGTGAACCTGGCCCTCGACGTTCCCTATGAGGAACGCATCGCGGGCATCGCGAAAGCGATCGGCGAGGTGGGACCGCTCACCGACGCAGCACTCACCGAACTGCCTCGCGAACTCCGCGACACCCCCGCGGTCACCAACTGGACAATCGCTGGCGAACGCGGCCGAATCAGGTGCCACATCCTGATGAGCCCCGAGCTGCCACCGCGCGTGCAGACGTTCACAGTGACCACCGAAAACCACTAAGGTTCGCACGGGCGGCGCTCGCGGCATCCACAGGTCGTCAGTTTCGGCCACCAATGACCGTGCATCGATCGCGCAGCGCATTACGCCGAGGGAAAACACGCAGTCGTCTTGCAGCGCAGTAACGGTAACCTTGCAGCACGTTTCTTCAGAGAGAGGTACTGGGTCACACGGCCCGGAACATCATGGATTTTAAGCGCATCTTTCGCGGCCCGGTTCCGTACATCATCATCGGCATCGCCGCAGTCTCTATCGCAGCGAGCCTGCTGCTTGGCGAGGGCTACAAAGAGGTCACTACGCAACAGGGCCTCAGCCTGCTCCAAGGCTCGACGGTAACGTCAGCCACGATCATCGACGGCGAGCAGCGCGTTGATCTCGAACTCTCGAAGGCGGCCGGCGACAGCGGCACCAAGGTGCAGTTCTACTACGTGCAGCCGCGTGGAACCGAGATCGTTTCGGCGGTCAATGGCGCAGACGTCAAGAAATTCAATGACCAGGTTCCGCAAGAGAACTTCTTCATGTCGTTCTTGTCGATCATGCTGCCGTTCCTCATCATCGGCATCATCTTCTTCTTCATCTTCAGCCGCATGCAGGGTGGCGGCGGCAAGGTCATGCAGTTCGGCAAGTCGAAGGCCAAGCTGGTCGGCAAAGACACCCCGCAGACCACATTTGCGGATGTCGCTGGTGCTGACGAAGCCATCGAAGAGCTTGAAGAGATCAAAGACTTTTTGAAAGAGCCGGCCAAGTTCTTGGCTGTTGGCGCACGCATCCCCAAGGGCGTACTGCTGTACGGCCCTCCCGGAACCGGTAAAACCCTGCTCGCTAAGGCGACCGCGGGTGAAGCTGGCGTGCCGTTCTACACAATTTCCGGTTCTGACTTTGTCGAGATGTTCGTGGGTGTCGGTGCGAGCCGTGTTCGCGACCTCTTCGAACAGGCCAAGCAAAACTCACCAGCGATCATCTTCATCGACGAGATCGATGCTGTCGGTCGTCACCGTGGTGCCGGAATTGGTGGCGGAAACGATGAGCGCGAGCAGACCCTCAACCAGCTCTTGGTTGAGATGGACGGCTTCGACGTGAAGACCAACGTCATCCTGATCGCGGCAACAAACCGCCCAGACGTTCTCGACCCCGCACTTCTTCGCCCCGGTCGCTTTGACCGTCAGATTGGTGTGGATGCCCCCGACATGCTGGGCCGCAAGCAAATTCTTGAGGTGCACGGCCAGGGCAAGCCCATGGCCGAAGGTGTTGACCTTGAGGTTCTCGCTCGCAAGACTCCTGGTTTCACCGGTGCAGATCTCGCGAACGTGCTCAACGAAGCAGCACTCCTGACGGCGCGCTCCAACGCGCAACTTATCGACAACCGTGCTCTCGACGAGGCCGTTGACCGTGTGATGGCCGGCCCGCAACGTCGTTCGCGACTCATGAATGACAAAGAGAAGCTCATCACCGCGTACCACGAGGGTGGCCACGCGGTCGCGGCAGCGTCGATGCGCAACACCGACCCCGTCACCAAGATCACGATCCTTCCTCGCGGTCGTGCCCTCGGCTACACGATGGTGATGCCACTAGAAGACAAATACTCCGTCACGCGCAACGAGTTGCTCGATCAGCTTGCCTACGCGATGGGTGGCCGTGTTGCCGAAGAAATCGTGTTCCACGACCCGACCACCGGGGCATCCAACGACATCGAAAAGGCAACCTCGATTGCCCGCCGCATGGTTACCGAATACGGCATGAGCGCCAGAATCGGTTCTGTAAAGCTGGGCACCGGATCGGCCGAACCATTCATGGGCCGCGACATGGGCGCAACACGTGAATACTCTGACGAGCTGGCCAAGATCATCGACGAAGAAGTTCGCGTACTGATCGACCAAGCCCACGACGAGGCCTGGCAGATGCTCAACGAGAACCGCACGGTACTCGACAAGCTCGCTCGCGAACTGCTCGAAAAAGAGACCCTCGATCACAATGAGCTCGAGAAAATCTTCAAGGGAATTGCCAAGTTGCCCGAGCGCCCTCAGTGGCTTTCGAGTGACGCACGCCCCGTCTCTCAATTGCCTCCCGTGAAGGTGCCCAAGAAGCGCGCCGAAGCGACTGAAGCAGCAGAGAGCGACAACACCACACCGTCAAAGCCGGCACGCAAGCCTCGGCCACGCAAGTCGCCAGGCGTCGCGACGGCGTAGGGCACAATGTCGATCGACGTCGCACGCATCGAAGCTGCGGTAGCCGAAATTCTGGATGCCGTTGGCGAAGACCCAGCGCGGGCCGGCCTCACTGCCACCCCGCGCCGGGTCGCTGAGGCGTACTCCGAGTTCTTCGCAGGCAACCATGTTGACCCGCTCGACCATTTGGCCGACAGCATCGAGTTCACCGCCAATTCCGACCAAACGGGCGAGCTCGTGGTGCTGCGTGACATCGAGTTTCGGTCCATGTGCGAGCACCACCTGCTGCCGTTTCTTGGCGTAGCCCATGTGGCGTATGTGCCGGATGAGCGGATCATCGGCCTTGGCAGTCTCGCCAGAGTAGTGGAGACGATTTCGGCGCGCGCTCAACTGCAAGAGCGTCTCACCGAGGAAATCGCTGGCGCCATCGACGAAGGGCTTTCGCCACGCGGCGTGCTCGTTGTGATCGATGCTGTGCACGGTTGTGTCTCGGCTCGCGGATCACGCCAAACCTCCAGCTCAACAGTCACTCTCGCCTCGCGAGGAGTGCTGAGCGACCCCGTCGAACGCGCCGAAGTGATCGCGCTCATCGGTGGCCGAGGCGGCAATGCGTAGAAGGCCACCTGTGCCTGTTCCTCGGGTGATGGGCATTCTCAATGTGACCCCCGACTCTTTTAGCGATGGCGGCCAGTTCGAGCGCGTTGATCGGGCTATCGCCCACGGCCTCGAGCTTCGCGACCAGGGTGCAGATGTGGTGGATGTCGGCGGAGAGTCAACGCGCCCCGGTGCCGAACGGGTGCCGCCAGCTCACGAGCAGGCGCGAGTGATCCCCGTGATCGAGGCGCTCGCGGCTGAGGGCGTGACGGTGAGCATCGACACGATGAATGCCGAGACTGCACTGGCCGCGGCGAAGGCCGGAGCATCCATCATCAACGACGTCTCTGGCGGCCTTGCCGACCCTGAGATGTACCGCACGGTTGCCGCAACCGATCTGATCTACATTGCCATGCACTGGCGGGGGCACAGCACTGAGATGGCCAATTTAGCCCACTACGACGACGTCGTCACCGATGTGCGCACCGAGCTAAAAGATCGCCTCGCCGAGATGATGGTGTGGGGTGTCAAACCCGAGCGTGTGGTTCTCGATCCCGGCCTAGGTTTTGCGAAAACCGCTCGCCACAATTGGGCGCTGTTGGCCAGACTCGATGAGCTGTCATCGCTCGGCTACCCCCTCCTCATCGGTGCATCACGCAAACGCTTTCTCGGCAAACTTCTTCCGGCGGATGCGACCACCACCGACCGCGACCTTGCCACAGCAGTGATCAGCAACATTGCCGCGCAGGCCAACGCTTGGGGTGTACGGGTGCACGATGTACCGTCAACAGAGGTCGCACTTTCCGTGTACACGGCGATGCAGAAGGGCAAGAAACGATGAAGCCAGCACTGGACGAAATCACTCTCACCGGGCTGCGTGCCACCGCCTTCCACGGCGTCTTCGACCACGAGCGTCGCACCGGCCAAGTCTTTATTGTGGATGCGACGGTCTACCTCGACCTGTCGACCGCAGCACGCACCGACGAGCTGGGCAAGACCATCCACTACGGTGAGCTGGCCGAGCAGATCGTCTCGGCTGTCGAAACTAACCCGGTTGATCTCATCGAAACTGTCGCCGAGCGCGTAGCGACAATTGTGCTTTCCCACGATGCAGCGGTGAGTACCAAGATCACCATCCACAAGCCGTCGGCGCCGATCACAGTGCCCTTCGATGACGTCTCTGTCACCATCACGCGTCACCGCACAGCCCCCGCTCACACCGCCGGCTTTAGCGCAGATCCACAACGCCTCTCGTGATCCGGCAGCAACGACTTCGGGTCGAGTTGCCGCTCGTGCTTGCCCTCGGCAGCAATCTGGGCGATCGCGAGTCGACCCTGCGCGATGCCGTGCGTGCCATCAACGCCGTCGACGGCGTATCAGTGGATGCCGCATCCAGCCTTGTTCAAACCCCTGCCCTGAAGCTCGCCGGCGTCGACCACTCGGCGCCCGCGTACCTCAATGCGGTGGTGTTAGCTCGCAGCGCGCTGGAGCCCCACGCCCTGCTTGAGCACCTGCAGCGCATCGAGGCCGACCATGGTCGGGTGCGCGAAGAGCGTTGGGGTGACCGCACGCTCGACATCGACATTGTGACGTTCGCGCACGTGCTGGTGGATGACGAACTGCTGTCGATTCCGCACCCGCGGGCCGCCGAGCGTGCCTTTGTTCTTGTGCCGTGGCTGCAACTCGACCCTGGTGCCATGCTGCCGGGAATCGGCCGTGCGGCTGACCTCCTTGCCGGCATTGAGAATGACGCCACCGAGTTTGAGGCGGAGCCACTGTGGTGAGCCGCACCTCGCCACTGCACCTGATCCTGCTGGCGGCTGTCGGCGCTGGGGTGGGATGGCTGCTCGAAGTGTTGTTGACGGCATCGGGTCGCCCGATTGTGATCCCGTCGATTTCTCTGGCCGTGTCCTTGGCGCTCATCGCCGTCGTTGTGGTGGTGCTTGCCGTGCCCATCTACCGCTCGTCGCGGGGCTTGCGTCGCCAACGGGTCAACCCCTTTTTTGCACTGCGTGTGGTGGTTCTAGCCAAGGCCTCAAGCTTCTCCGGAGCCCTGCTCGGAGGTGGCGCGTTGGCGATCGCCTTCTACCTGCTAAGCCGTACGGTCTCGCCAGGCGCAGGGTCGATTACGGCAAGTTTTGTCGTTTCTGGCGGCGCGGTAGGGTTGCTGGTCGCGGGACTCGTTGCCGAACATTTGTGCACAATTCCGCCCGATGATGAAGACTCGTCATCGAAGAATCCGATGGATCCCCAAGGAGCAGCGTGACCGAGCGACTGGACCTACCCGACACCGAGTGGCGCGGAGTTTCGCGCAAGTACATTGTGGTTGAGGTTGTTGGCCTCATCATCTTTGGCCTGATTGTGGCCGCAGTAACCTCGATTCCTGCGTTCCTGACGGGCATTCAGTGGTTCGCCGCGATCCCCATCTCGCTTGGCGTCATCTTCCTCATCAACATCCTGCTCACCCCGCGACGCGTGCGTGCAATCGGCTACATGCTGCGCGCCGATGACCTCGTGTTTCGACGCGGGCTGATGTTCCGCCGCGTGGTTGCTGTGCCCTATGGCCGTATGCAACTCGTTGACATCAACCGCGGACCCCTCGATCGTGCTGTTGGCTTGAGCGAACTCAAATTTGTGACTGCTGCGGCATCCACCGGTGTCGTCATTCCTGGCTTGCCTGAGCAGGACGCCGAGGAGTTGAGAGATACGCTCGTCGCCCTGGCAGAGAGCCGTCGGGCAGGGCTGTGAGCGAGCTCAACGGCGATCAGTCGGAGCCGGGTCAGGGGCCCTCACCCGAAACGTCGGCCTGGACTGCCCCGGGGGAGACTCCCGGGCTTGCTTCCCCTGCCGAAAACATCGCCGCGCTGCCGGCTGAGGTGCAACGCCTAGCCGACGGCGAATGGCACCGGCTGCACCCGGCGACCCCACTGCTGCGCGGAGGCATCGCGCTCATCGCCATCATCGGTGTGATCATCGTGAACGCGCGCGATTTCTTTATCGGCGTGCTCTTCAACGACCAGAACGAGTTTGAACCGTTCGGTCGTCTTGCTAATTCCGGGCTGCTAATTCCGGCAATCCTCATTGTCCTCGCCGTGCTTGTTCTGAGCATTCTCGGGTTCTACTTTTCATGGCGGATGAACACCTTCCGCATCACCGATGAGCTGGTTGAGGTGCGCAGCGGCATCCTGTTCCGCACCAATCGTCGTGGCAGGCTCGACCGCATTCAGGGCATCAATATTTCGCGCCCCCTGTTTGCCCGTCTCTTTGGCGCGGCAAAGCTGGAAGTGAATGTTGCTGGTCAAGATGCCAATGTCGAGCTCGCCTACCTGAGCTCCCGCGGTGCCGACGACCTGCGCCTCGCCATCTTGCAGCTTGCCTCGGGAACACGTGCGGCCGAAGCTGCTGCAGCCGCCACAGCAGCGGGTGAAGGCGCCAGCGACAGCGAGCACGTTGGGTTGGTCGAGAAGCGCGTGAACGAGTTTCTTGCGCCCGAGCTCGACCCGCATGCGGCACCACCCGAGTCGATTGTGCGCATCAGCCTGCCTCGACTAATCGGCTCTGTCGTGCTGAGCGAAGCGACGATCATCGCAATTTTGGTTGCCATCGGAATCATCGTGACAATCAGTGTGACGGGTCACTACGGTTGGCTGTTAGCGTTCCTGCCTGGTGTGCTCGGTCTTGGCGGTTACCTTGTCTCGCGGCTGACCAAATCACTGCGGTACTCGATCGCGTCAACCACCGATGGAATTCGGGTGGGCTATGGGCTGCTGTCGACCACCAACGAAACGTTGCCCCCGGGGCGCATCCACGCTGTTGAGGTGTCGCAGCCGCTGCTGTGGCGCCCGGCCGGGTGGTGGGAGATCAAGATCAACACCGCCTCGCAGGGGTCCAGCTCAAGCGGAGAAGCGGCGAAGACCACACTGCTTCCCGTTGGTGACATGGCCGATGTGCACCGCGTGCTCCAGCTGATCCTGCCAAGTCTCGCCGATGAAAAGTCTCGTGAATTGCTGGAAGCGGGGCTTGCCGTCGGCGCCCACGATGACGCTTTTGTGACGTCGCCGAAGCGGGCAAGGGCACTGCGCTGGTTCGCCTGGCGTCGCAACGGCTTCACTATGATCTCGGATGCCGTAGCCCTGCGAAAGGGAGCAATCTGGCGTTCGCTCGTGCTTGTTCCCCAAGCGCGCATGCAGAGCGTCAGTATGAGTGAAGGTCCGCTGCTGCGTCGGATGGGGCTCGCGGAATTGCGCGTGCACACCGTCGCCGGCCCCATTTCGGCGACGATCGGTGCCCTCGATCGCAACGACGTCATCGAGTTCTTCAACGAAGTTTCGCGCACCGCAGTGCAGTCGGCCAGTGTGGACACAAGCCATCGCTGGCGCAGCGGGAGTGCCGAGCGCACCCCCGTCGCCGCCGCCGAGGATCCTGCCGCAGAGGACGCGACCGCAGAACCATCGATGCCCCAAACCCCCACCCCGTCCATCCCGTTCACGCCGACTTCCACGGAACAGATCTAGTGGCTCAGGCAGCAGGCCGACTCGGTATCGGCATCATTGGAGCGGGAAAAGTGGGCCCGATTCTGGGCGCTGCGCTCGCGGGCGCCGGGCACGCCATCGTCGGGATCGCGGCAACGTCCGAGCGAAACTTGGAACGTGCCAGCGCAATCTTGCCCGACGTTCCCGTGCTCGACATCCCCACCCTGGTTGAGCGCAGTGAGCTAGTAATTCTTGCGATTCCGGAGTCGGAGATTGAGTCATTCGCCCGTGGTCTTGCCGCTGCCGGGGTGTGGCAACCAGGTCAACTCGTGCTGCACACGGCACCGGGGCTCGGCTATGGCGCGCTTGCTCCGGCCTTGGCTGCTGGCGCGATTCCGTTAGCCGTGCATCCGGCCATGGTCTTCACGGGAACGAGTCTCGATCTCACCCGCCTTCGCGAAACTTACTGTGCGGTTAGCGCACCGACACCAGTGTTGCCGATCGCGCAAGCCCTCGTCGTTGAGATGGGTGCTGAGCCGATTGTGATTGCCGAAAGCGAGCGCGCTGCGTGGGCCGAAGCGGTCAGCACGGCAACCAGTTTTTCGGCAGCGATCGTTGGGCAAGCCCTCGATTTGCTCGAGAATGTTGGCGTAGAAAACCCCGCCCGCGTGCTCGGCCCGCTGTTGCGGTCGTCCGTTGAAAGTGCGCTCGCGGGCGCAACTGCGACTACGATCGATCTGTCCTCGACGGACCTAACCTCGTTCGACCCCGATTCGAGGCCCCATTCACAGGAGGACCCCTCGTGAGCTCACACCCCCGCCCGCAAGTTATCGAGACCGTCGCTGGCATGCGCGACGTGATCGCCCATGAGCGTGACGCCGGCCGCACCATCGCGCTCGTTCCGACGCTGGGTGCTTTGCACGCCGGGCATGTGGCTCATGTTGAGCGTGCCGCAGAGCTCGCCGATGTGTGCGTCGTGTCGATTTTCGTGAACCCAACCCAGTTCGGTGCCAGCGAAGATCTCGACAAGTATCCGCGCACCATGGATGAAGATCTCGACATGCTTGGCGAGCTCGGCGTGCCCTACGTGTTCGCGCCGAGTGTCGAGGAGATGTACCCGAAGGGGCCAACCTCCACCACTATTTCGGCCGGCCAAATCGGCACAACGTTCGAAGGCAAGTCGCGCGCCGGCCATTTCGACGGCGTGCTCACTGTCGTAGCAAAACTGCTCACGATTACCGCACCGCAGTTCGTGACCTTCGGCCAGAAGGATGCCCAGCAACTGTTTCTGGTTCGCCGCATGATCACCGATCTCAACATCCCAGTGCGCATGGAGATCATCGAAACAGTTCGCGACGACGACGGCCTCGCGCTCTCTAGTCGCAACCAGTTCTTGGATGCCAGTCAGCGCGAAGCAGCAACCATTCTGTCGACCGCGCTGAAGGCTGCAACCTCGGCCGCTGATAGCGGGCTCGATGCAGTGATTGCGGCAGCGCAGGGTGCACTCATGGGCGAGTCTCGGGCCGAGCTCGACTACTTCTCCGTTGTCGATACTGACACGTTCATGCCGGTGCCAGATGGCTTCCGTGGACCGGCCACGGCGATCGTCGCTGCACGCGTGGGAGACACTCGCCTGATCGACAACTCTTCGCTCTACGTCGGCTAGACGACGGCGAGTTTTTCGAGGGATTTCGCGGCGCGGCGCGGTAGCCGCAACCCGGCTACGATTGAGGGCGTGAATGACGCCGCAAACGCTCCAGACCCTACCGAAGCCGAAGTTTCTGAACAGAAAGCTGTTCGGCTAGAGAAGCGTCAGCGACTCATCGATTTGGGCGCTGAGGCATACCCGGTTGGCGTCGCAATCACCACAAGCATTCCTGCTGTGCGCGCCAAGTATCCGGAGCTTGAAGCGGATGCGACTACCGGTGACGTTGTCGGTCTTGCTGGCCGCATTGTGCACCTGCGCAACACCGGCAAGCTGTGCTTCGCTTCGTTGCAAGCTGGCGATGGCCAGCGCATCCAGGTCATGGTCTCGCTCGGTGAGGTTGGCGAAGACGCCCTCGCACTGTGGAAAGAACTCGTTGACCTCGGTGACCACCTCTTCGTCAACGGTGAGATCATTTCGAGCCGTCGCGGTGAGCTGTCGGTCATGGTCAAGGAGTGGAAGATCGCCGCTAAGGCAGTGCTCCCCCTGCCCAACCTTCACAAAGACTTGAGCGACGAACAGCGCGTCCGCAGCCGCTACCTCGACCTCATCGTTCGCGAGCAGGCCCGCTTCACGGTGCGCGCCCGCGCCAAGGTCAACTCCAGCCTGCGCGCGACCTTCGCCGGACACGACTACCTCGAAGTCGAAACTCCGATGCTACAGACCATGCATGGTGGGGCATCCGCTCGACCGTTCGTAACCAACTCGAACGCGTTCGACACCGAGCTTTACCTGCGCATCGCGCCTGAACTGTTCTTGAAGCGTGCCGTAGTCGGTGGCATTGAGCGGGTCTTTGAGATCAACCGCAACTTCCGCAACGAGGGCGCAGACTCCACTCACTCACCGGAATTCGCCATGGTTGAGGCCTACCAGGCTTATGGCGACTACAACCAGATGGCTGATCTTACTCAAGAGCTCGTGCAGAACGCTGCGCTCGCGGTGGCCGGCTCGACGCTCGTCACGCTCACCGACGGCACCGAATACGACCTCGGCGGCGACTGGGCACGAATCTCAATGTACGACTCCCTCAACGAGGCAGCAGGGCTCAGCATCACCCCGCACACCCCGGCCGCCGAGTTGAAGAAGCTTGCGGATGCCGTTGACATTGAGATCACGCAGCCCACGCACGGAAAGTATGTCGAAGAATTGTGGGAGCACTACGTCAAGCCCGGCCTTGACCGCCCCACCTTCGTCATGGACTTCCCCGTCGACACAAGCCCGTTGGTGCGCAACCACCGTTGCATCGACGGTGTTGTCGAGAAGTGGGATCTCTACATCCGTGGTTTCGAGTTGGCCACCGGCTATTCCGAACTCGTCGACCCGGTCATCCAGCGAGAACGCTTCGTTGAGCAAGCACTCTTGGCTAGCGAGGGCGACGTTGAAGCAATGCGCCTCGACGAAGACTTCATTCGCGCCCTCGAGCACGGCATGCCGCCAAGCGGTGGAATCGGTGTCGGCGTCGACCGCCTGCTGATGGCCATCACCGGGCTCGGCATCCGTGAGACGATCCTCTTCCCGCTGGTGAAGTAGCAGTCATGACCGAGCCTGAGATGCCAGAGAATTCCGAGTCGCCTGCAACTCCGGAGACGCCTAAGAAGTCCACGATCGCTCCCATGCGCATTGCGCTGTGGGTGATCGTGGCCGGAATAGGAATCTTCATGGTGGTTACCGGGATCGTCGGTGTACTGGTGAAGGCACAGTAATGGACCGCAAATCGTCGCGCCTCATCATGACTGTGACTCTCGTGGGACTTGTTGTACTCATCGCCATTGTCACCCTGCTGAACGGTTAGGCTGAACACGTGCCCCAAGATTACTGGTCGAACGCGATCTTCTCCGTCGTGCCCACGATTGCCGTCGGGCTCATTTTCTGGCTCGTGATGTGGTCCATCATGCGTTCCGATCGCACCGAGCGAAACAGCTACGCCAAGATCGAAGCAGAAGAGCGTGCCAAAGCTGTCGCTCGCGTCGACACTACGATCCAGTCTTAGGCTGAACCGCGCAGCTTAATTTCAGTGGGCAAGATGCGCCCCGGAGTCTCAGGCGTCACGCCATTCACCAGCTCGAGCACCATCGATGCTGCCTCGCGCCCCAATAGGTCGGCAGGCTGACGCACTGTCGATAGTTGAGGCTGGCACCGAAGCGCCCAATCGCTATCGTCAAAGCCGACAATTCCGACATCACCGGGCACCGAGCGGCCGCTCTCTCGCAACACATCCATGGCGCCGGCAGCAACAGCATCGGATGCCGCAAACACTCCATCAATGTCATCTGCGCGTTCGAGAAGGGTCTTCATTCCCTCAACGCCGCTCGTGCGAGAGTACAGCGGAAAATCGACAACCAGGCGTTCGTCGAAGTCGTCACCCATGGCATCCCGAAAGCCGGCAAGGCGTTCGCTACCAGAGTCGCGGTCGAGGGCAGCGGCGATCATGCCGACGCGCTTGCGACCGGTTGCGAGGAGTTCGCGGGTGATATCGCGGGCGGCACCTCGGTTGTCGATGCCGACGTACGGCATGTCTGGGGCGCTCTCGGGGTGGCCGACGAAAACGGCGGGGAGGCCGATGTGGGTGATGGCATCGGCGATGGGATCGTGTTCGCGCGCGGAGACGATGACTGCACCGTCGACGAATCCGCCGCGGAGGTACTCGGCGATGCGGGTGCTGTCGCGGTCGGAGCCGATGATGAGGCACACAAGTTGGTAGTCGGCTTCGGAGAGTCGCTCGTTGGTACCCAACAGAATCGCACCGATGTTGGGATCTTCGAGAAAGACAGAGTGGGGCTCGTGCACGATGAGCGCGATTGCCTTGGAGCGCTGGGTGGCCAGGTTACGAGCGGCCATGTTGCGCACGTAACCGACCTTAGCGATGGCCTTCTCGATGGCTTCGCGAGCGGAGTCGGAGACGTAGGGTTCGCCGTTGAGCATGCGCGATACGGTGCCGCGGGAGACATTCGCCTCTGCTGCGACATCAAAGATTGTCGCGCGGCGCGGTCGGGCCCGTGGTGTTGCCATGCCCCAATGCTATCGCCCACAGCAGTGCGCGGCTTCCCCGCTTTTGCGGGGCTGTTCACGCTCACAGACACGCCGAAAGCTTGACACTTCAATTGATCCTCGCTTAGTCTGTGCACGCTCCCAGAAAATCACACAGATTCTTTTGGGCCACGTTCTGTGCACGCTCACAGAAAAACGTCAGCAGAATAAAAGACTCGATGCACTAGCAGTCGAGTTGGAGGCCAAAGGAGGCACGCGTGACCACACCCCGCGCAGATCGCGTCGCGAGCTGGTCACCAGAGTCCCTAGTGCTCGGGTGTGACTACAACCCTGAGCAGTGGTCCGAAGACGTGTGGCGCCGGGATGTCGCCCTCATGAACGAGGCCGGGGTCACCCTCGTAGCGATCAACATTTTCGGCTGGGCCGAGATTGAGCCGCGGCCAGGACAGTACTCCTTCGACCGCCTCGACGCGATCATGGATCTGCTGCACTCTGCCGGCATCCGCGTCAATCTGGGCACCGGAACCTCATCACCGCCCGCGTGGCTCACCACCGCGCGCCCCGACATTCTGCCAACCGCAGCTGATGGCACCCGCCGCTGGCAGGGTGGCCGTCAAGGCTGGTGCCCGAGTTCGCCCGAATTCCGTGCCGCAGCCCTCGGCCTCGTCGCGAAGGTCGCCGCGCGCTACAGCTCGCACCCGGCGCTGGCCATGTGGCACGTCTCCAACGAGCTCGGATGCCACAACGCGCACTGCTACTGCGACACCTCGGCAGCCGCGTTCCGCGTCTGGCTTCGCGCCCGCTACTCGACAATTGATGCGCTCAACGAAGCCTGGGGCACCGCATTTTGGAGCCAGCGCTACAGCGACTGGAATGAGATTCTGCCTCCGCGCACAGTTCTCTCGTCGGCGAACCCCGCCCAGCGCATCGACTTCTCCCGGTTCAGCTCAGACGAACTGCTCGATTACTTCCGCGGCGAGGCAGCACTTCTCCGTTCGGTGAGCTCGATCCCCGTCACGACGAACTTCATGGTCACCGCTCATATCCGCAGTCAGAACTACTGGCAGTGGGCGAGCGACATGGATGTGATCGCCAACGATCACTACCTTGATCACCGATTGCCGCATCCGGTCAGTGAACTCTCCTTTGCTGCCGACCTGACCCGCGGTCTCGCTCACGGTGAGCCCTGGATTCTTATGGAACAGGCCAGCAGCGCAGTGAGCTGGCAGCCCCACAACCTCGCCAAACATCCCGGCGAGATGTTGCGTAATACGTTGACCCACGTTGCTCGGGGTGCAGACACTGTCTGCTTCTTCCAGTGGCGTGCGTCACGACACGGTGCCGAAAAATTTCACTCGGCGCTTCTTCCTCACGCCGGCACTGACACCTCCATTTGGCGTGAAACCCTCGACCTGGGTGCGAAACTCCACGCGCTCGAGTCTCTCGCGGGCACTCGGGTCGAGGCATCAGTCGCTCTAGTTTTCAGCTGGGAAGCCTGGTGGGCGGCCGAGGGTGACTCGCAGCCGTCAGAAGATGTGAAGTATCTCGAGCAAGTGCACGCCGCCTACGAAGCGTTGCGCGCCAACGGAGTCACCGTTGATGTTGTTGCGCCCGGTGCTCCGCTCGACGACTACAAGCTCGTTGTGGTCCCGAGCCTTTACCTTGTCAACGACCACAGCGTCGACGTCATCACTGATTTTGTCGCGGCCGGTGGCGTAGCAGTTGTCACGTTCTTCTCGGGCATCGTCGACGAGACTGACGGCATCCGGCTCGATCCCACCGGCGAAACGCCTCCCGGGGCATTCCACAGCCTCGTGGGTGCCTGGACCGAACAGTTCTTCCCCGTCACGCCCCAGACCGAGCTCGTACTCAACGACGGGGGACTCGCCACGACCTGGGCCGAACACGTGCGACCAACCACAGCGGATGTCGTAGCCGAGTTCGCGAGCGGCCCGGTGCCCGGTGGGCCGGCCATCACCCGCAACCGTTTCGGTTCGGGAGCGGCCTGGTATGTGGCTACCGCGCTCGACGAGGCAAGTTTTGCCGATCTGATGGGTCGCGCACTCGATGAAGCCGACGTTGAACAGCTTGATCTTCCTGCGGGCGTTGAGGTGGTGACCCGGTCGAATGATTCTGACCGGTTCCGTTTCGTGATTAATCACAGCGCGCGCGAGATTTCTTTCCCTGCCAACGGCGCAGAATTGTTGACGGAGTCTACGGTCACAGGTTTGGTGACTGTTCCTGCCGGGGGCGTTCGCGTCATCCACCTGACTGCTGAAGAAGGAGCTACGCGATGAGCACGAGCGTTGCAAAACCCCCGACCCGCAAGCGGGCGGTGACCAAAAACCGTGGTGCTGTGCTGTTTTTTGTTGCGCCTTTCGCCGTGCTGTTCAGCTTGTTCTACATCGTCCCCATTTTGGTGGCGATCTATCAGTCGCTGCTCACGGTCGAGCGTGAGGGCACCTTCGGTAAGCCGACGGAGGTGTTCGGCGGCTTCATGCAGTACGCACGAGTGTTCCAGGATGACGCGTTCTGGGCATCCATTCTTCGCGTGCTTGGCTTCGGAGTTGTTCAGGTGCCGATCATGCTCGGTGTCGCACTGCTGCTTGCGCTGTTGTTGGACTCGCCCCTCGTCAAGGGCAAGCGCTTCTTCAGGCTCGCCTTCTTCGCCCCGTATGCGGTGCCCGGCGTTATCGCTGCGGTCATGTGGGGATTCTTGTACTCGCCCAACCTGTCGCCGTTCACTGCGATTACGAGTGAGATCAACTTCTTGGGTGCCGATTTGGTGCTGTGGTCAATCGCCAACGTCGTCACGTGGGTGTTCGTGGGCTACAACATGATCATCATCTATTCGGCGCTCCTCGCGATTCCGAGCGAAATCTATGAGGCAGCCCGCCTCGATGGTGCTTCGCAGGCCCGTATCGCGTGGTCAATCAAGATCCCGCTGATCGCCCCCGCTATCACCCTGACCTCGATCTTCTCCATCATTGGAACGCTGCAGCTGCTTGCCGAACCACAAGTGTTCAAGAGCTTCACGTCGGCCGTCACCAGCACGTACACACCAAACCTGCTCATCTACTCGACCGCATCGGTGCCGAATGTGAACCTCGCTGCCGCATTCTCGGTCGTGCTCGCGCTGCTCACGTTCGCGCTCTCGTTCACCGTGCTCAAGCTCACCCAACGAAAGGCTGACTGATGAGTACCTCAACGACTTCAGCGGCAAAGCGAGTTCGCGGACCGCGCGAAAGCCTGTTCTCGCGGGCTGGTGCCATGCTCGTCATGGCCATCTGTACTTTTTACTTTCTCGTGCCGATCTGGTGGCTTTTCGTTGCGGCAACGAAAGACCGCAGCGACTTCATTTCTTCGGCACCACTGTGGTTCGCTGATTTCAACCTCATAGAGAACATCGGCGCCCTCGCGAACTACCGTGACGGCCTCTTCTTCCAGTGGATGCTCAACAGCGTGCTCTACGCCGGTGCTGGTGCCGCGATCGCTACCCTCTTCGCGACAATGACGGGTTACGCACTCGCGAAGTATGCGTTCCGCGGTCGCGAGACAATCTTCAACGTCATTCTGGGCGGCGTGCTGGTTCCGGCCACTGCGCTCGCACTGCCCTTGTTCCTCGTCTTCAGCCAGGTCGGGGCCACCAACACCTTCTGGTCGGTCTTCCTGCCCAGCCTAGTCAGCCCCTTCGGGGTCTACCTCGCGCGCATTTATGCGACTTCGAGTGTTCCTGATGAGTTGGTTGAAGCTGCGCGCATCGATGGATCGGGAGAGGTCCGTACCTTCTTCACGGTCTCAACGCGACTGATGATGCCGGCCATGGTCACGATCTTCCTCTTTCAGTTCGTGACGATCTGGAACAACTTCTTCTTGCCGCTGATCATGCTCCGTGACGAAGAGCTCTTCCCGGTAACGCTTGGCCTCTACATCTGGAACAGCCAAGTTAGCCAGATCCCTGAAATTCGGGCGCTAGTGATCATTGGCGCACTGCTGTCGATCATCCCGCTCATCATCGCTTTCCTCAGCCTGCAGCGCTTTTGGCGCAGCGGATTGGGAACGGGCGCAATCAAATGATTGCCCCACACAGCCACTCGGCTTACCCCGAGGGAACCCCGCACCACGAAGAATCACTAGGAAGGAACTCGCATGACTAATCGCATGGCTCGAGCCGGAGGAGCATTGGTGCTCGTCTCCGCTCTCGCACTCTCAGCATGTTCGTCCGGCGCAAGCACAGACGGTGGCACTGACGCCGCCGCCTGTGCTCCGTCAGAGGGACCAGTGACGCTCAACTTCACCAGCTGGTTGCCCGGCATGGAAGATGCCGCAGCAATCTGGAACGCGAAGAACCCCGACATTCAGGTTGAGGTTCAGACCGGTCCGAACGGTAACGGCGGAACGTACAAGAACTTCTTCAACCAGATCGAAGCGGGTAACGCTCCCGATCTCGGCCAGATCGAGTACGACGCGCTGCCCAACTTCCGCGTCCAAGACGGTGTGGTTAACATCGCCGACTGCGCTGGGGTCATGGATGCTCAAGACCAGTTCATTGACTGGACGTGGAGCCAAGTAACATTTGGCGAAGACAACGCAGTGTACGCAATCCCGCAAGACACCGGCCCCGAGGCTCTGTTCTACCGTGCCGACCTGTTCGAAAAGGCTGGCATCGCCATCCCGACGACATGGGACGAATATGCTGCGGCAGCCAAGAAGATTCGCGAAGAGGGCGGCTACATCACCAACTTCTCGCAGAGCGACATCAACGCATTCGCTGGTCTCGTATGGCAGGCCGACGGCCAGTGGTTCGAAAACGATGGAGAGGCCTGGAATGTAACCCTCGACTCTCCCGAGTCGACCAAGGTTGCCGAATACTGGCAGGGACTGCTCGATGACGATCTCGTGGCAACCCTTCCGCCGTGGACCGATGAGTGGAACAACGGCTACAACACCGGTGAAGTTTGGAGCTGGGTTTCTGCAGTATGGGGTGCAAACACCATCACGAGTGGCGCACCTGACACCGCGGGCAACTGGGCCGTAGCTCCGATGCCGCAGTGGAACGCTGGCGACTCTGCTGCAGGTAACTGGGGCGGATCGAGCACCGCGGTACTCAAGGGAAGCAAGCACCCCTACGAGGCTGCACAGTTCGCACTCTGGCTGAACACTGATCCAGAAGCGCTGACAAGCATGAACAAGACAGCGAACATCTACCCGGCGACGAAGGCTGGCGGAGACCTGCCGGTATTCTCCGAGGGCCTTGACTTCTATGGTGGGCAGAACATTTACGATGTGTTCGCCGCTGCTGGAGCCCAGGTCAACCCCGACTTCACTTGGGGACCGACGATGACGCAGACCTACACGGATGTTGCTGACGGATTCTCCGCCGCAATCTCCGGCTCAGGCACCCTCACGGATGCACTGAAGACGGGTCAACAGAAGACAATTGACGCCATGAAGGCTGCATCGATTGCCGTCAACGAATAACACGAACGACGTTATTCACCTCCGTGCCGCGGGTACCAGCCTCATGCTGGACACCCGCGGCGCGGGCGTGCCGTCGATCACGCACTGGGGTGCAGATCTCGGAGAACTCTCGCCACAGCAACTGCACGACTTTGTGCGCTCGCGCGAACGCGCTGTCGGCCCGAGCTCAATCGACGAACCCCTCCGGCTGAGCATTGTTCCCCTGCTTGCCGAGGGCTGGACTGGCTTGCCGGGGCTTGAGGGCCGCCACGATCGCAGCGTTGTGGGGGATGAGCGCGGCGGGTGCGAAGGGCACGATGGGCGAGGGGACCGAGGTGGGCGAGTGCGCCGACCGGCGCTTCGCACCGAGAGCATCGAGCATGTGCAGCCCGACCGCGTCGTGATCACGCTGGTCGATTATCGCTCCGAGAACGAGTCGACTGTAGTGCAAGAATCGGGCGCGTCTACCGGGGAATGCGACCTAGCAGGCTCGCCGGATGCCGCGGCACTGCGACTCATCATCGAGTTCGAGCTCTCCTCGAGTGCTGTGCTTCGCAGCCGTTCTCGTATCACCAACACCGCCACACAGCCGTTTGAGCTCACGACGCTCGCGACCACTCTTCCGCTGCCGCCCATTGCGCGCGAGCGACTCGACTTCAGCGGAATCTGGGCGGCCGAACGTGCCCCTCAGCGATCCGCTATCGACTACGGCACATGGCTGCGCGAATCGCGCCATGGACGCGGCGGCCACGACGACTCCTACCTCACCGTGGCGGGAACACCCGACTTCGGTTTCCGTGCCGGCGAAGTCTGGGCGATGCACCTCGGCACCAGCGGCGACACTCGCATCTGGATCGATCGCACTGCACTCGGCATCACAACACTTGGCGCCGCAGAGCTCTTTGCCCCCGGTGAGCTTCGGCTCTCAACTGGCGAAAGTCATGAGACCCCGTGGGTTTACGCAGCGTGGTCGGATGCCGGTCTCGACGGCCTCAGCGACCGATTCCATTCCTGGTTCCGCGGCCTGCCAGCGCACCCTTCGACTCCGCGTCCACTCACCCTCAACACGTGGGAAGCGGTGTACTTCGACCACAACGGGGAGCAGCTGGCGGCGCTCGCCGATGCGGCAGCCGACGTGGGAGTTGAGCGCTTTGTGCTCGACGACGGCTGGATGACCGGCCGCACCGACGACAAGCGTGCCCTCGGAGACTGGACGGTGGATGCCACGTCGTGGCCCGACGGCCTCGCTCCGCTCGTTGACCGGGTGACGGCCAGCGGAATGCAGTTCGGCCTGTGGGTGGAGCCCGAGATGGTCTCTCTTGACTCGGAGGTTGCGCGCGAGCATCCGGAGTGGATTCTGCGAGACGACGATCGACCGCTGCCTAAGTCGTGGCGCAACCAGTTCGTGCTCGACCTCGACAACCCCGCCGCTCGAGAGCATGTGCGTGACGCGATCTCCGCGCTGCTTGACGATTATGCGATCAGTTATCTCAAGTGGGATATGAACCGCGACCTGCTCGGTGGTTCGGTGCACCGTCATGTCGCCGCGACCTACCGGCTGATGGATGAGTTGCGTGAGCGCTACCCACACGTCGAAATCGAGTCCTGTGCCTCGGGCGGTGCCCGAGTGGATGCCGGAATGCTCGAACGCGTTCAGCGCGTCTGGCCATCCGACACCAACGATGCGCACGACCGGTTCTCGATCATGCGCTGGACCAATTTGCTGGTGCCCTTCGAGTACCTGGGCTCGCATGTTGGTTCATCGCCCGCGCACACCTCGGGCCGGTCTCTCTCGCTGAGCTTCCGGCTCGCGTCTGCGCTCATGGGGCATTCGGGTATCGAATGGGATCTCACCACCACGAGCGATGCCGAGAGGGATGCATTGCGCACCTGGGCGGGAACGTACCGCTCGCTGCGTGGGCTGATCCACTCAGGACGAGTGGTACGTGGCGATGACTATGCTGATCCCATCGTCACGGGAGTGGTTGATCGCGAGGCCACCGACGCCGTGTTCTGGATCACATGCCTTGCAACCCCACGCGATTCGGTGCGGCCCACGCGCCGACTACCCGGCCTCGACCCCAAAGGCAGCTACCGAGTCAGCCCGGTGGATGTTGGTGCTCGCGCAGCGACCTATCCCGGCACTGCGCCCGGTTGGTGGGCCGACGGTGAGATCACACTGACGGGCACCGTGCTCAGCTCGGTTGGAATCGATGTGCCGCCGCTGCGTCCCGACGAAGCAATCGTGTTGCGGGTCACCGCGCTGGGATCGGCGAGCCTGTCCGGGGAGCTCTAGCGTTTCGCGACGATCTCGTCGCCCCAGCCAGTGCAGCCCAAGTGGCGCGCAACTTCTGCCCGGCGCGGGCTCGGGCGTCCGCATCCCTGAGCGCTAGCCGCAGACAGTAACGCCTAGGGCGAACACCGGACTATTTCACCATTTCACTGGTTACTCTCGTTATATCGGTACCGAATTCGTAGCGGTATCAAAGGAGCGAAAAGATGTTTGAGAGATTTACCGACCGCGCCCGTCGGGTAGTCGTTTTGGCCCAAGAAGAGGCCAAGATGCTCAACCACAACTACATCGGCACGGAGCACATTCTGCTTGGCCTCATCCATGAGGGCGAGGGAGTCGCCGCGAAGGCACTCGAGTCACTGGGCATTTCACTCGACTCTGTGCGCGAGCAGGTGCAAGACATTATTGGCCAGGGTCAGCAGCAGCCGACCGGCCACATCCCCTTCACCCCGCGCGCAAAGAAGGTTCTTGAGCTGAGCCTGCGTGAAGCGCTCCAGCTCGGCCACAACTACATCGGCACCGAGCACATTCTGCTCGGCCTCATCCGTGAGGGTGAAGGCGTTGCCGCTCAGGTTCTCGTCAAGCTCGGCGCCGACCTCAACAAGGTGCGTCAGCAGGTCATCCAGCTCCTCGGCAGCTTCCAAGGCAAAGAGGCGGTAGCCGTTGGCGGAAACGACGCGACGCCCGACAAGGGCTCGCAGGTACTTGACCAGTTCGGCCGCAACCTCACCCAGGCGGCACGCGACGGCAAGCTCGACCCCGTAATTGGCCGCGAGAAAGAGATGGAACGCGTTATGCAGATCCTCTCCCGTCGCACCAAGAACAACCCCGTGCTTATCGGCGAGCCCGGCGTGGGTAAGACCGCTGTTGTTGAAGGACTCGCGCTCGCTATCATTCACGGTGATGTACCCGAAACGCTCAAAGACAAGCAGCTCTACTCGCTCGACCTTGGCTCGCTCATCGCCGGAAGCCGCTACCGCGGAGACTTCGAAGAGCGCCTCAAGAAAGTCACGAAAGAGATCCGCACCCGCGGCGACATCATTGTCTTCATCGACGAAATCCACACCCTCGTGGGTGCCGGTGCCGCTGAGGGCGCAATCGACGCCGCCTCCATCCTCAAACCACTGCTGGCCCGGGGGGAGCTCCAGACGATTGGTGCCACCACTCTCGACGAGTACCGCAAGCACTTCGAAAAAGATGCCGCGCTTGAGCGTCGCTTCCAGTCGGTGCAGGTGCACGAACCCAACCTGCCGCACACCATCAACATCTTGAAGGGGCTCCGCGACAAGTACGAGTCCTTCCACAAGGTGTCCATCACCGACGGTGCAATCGTTGCTGCCGCGAACCTCGCCGACCGCTATGTCGCCGACCGGTTCCTGCCAGACAAAGCAATTGACCTTTTGGATGAAGCGGGCGCACGTTTACGCCTCTCCATCCTTTCCGCACCCCCCGAACTGCGGGAATTCGACGAGAAGATCGCCGAAGTTCGTGGCCAAAAAGAGGGCGCAATCGAAGGCCAAGACTTTGAAAAGGCTGCGAGTCTGCGCGACGAAGAAAAGAAGCTGCTTGGGGAGCGACTGCGCCTCGAGAAGCAGTGGAAATCGGGCGACGTTGGCTCGAGCGGAATCGTAGACGAAGGCCTCATCGCCGAAGTGTTGGCGGCTGCCACCGGCATCCCCGTGTTCAAGCTCACCGAAGAAGAGTCCAGCCGACTCATCTTCATGGAGAAGGCACTCCACATGCGTGTCATCGGTCAGGAGGAAGCCATCTCGGTTCTCTCCAAGACCATCCGCCGCACGCGTGCCGGTCTGAAAGACCCCGCCCGCCCCAGTGGTTCGTTCATCTTCGCCGGTCCGACCGGTGTTGGTAAGACTGAACTTGCTAAGGCGCTCGCCGAGTTCTTGTTTGACGACGAGTCGGCCATGATCTCCCTCGACATGAGTGAGTACGGCGAGAAGCACACCGTTTCTCGATTGTTCGGTGCCCCTCCCGGATTCGTAGGATTCGAAGAGGGTGGCCAGCTCACCGAAAAGGTGCGCCGCAAGCCATTCAGTGTTGTGCTGTTTGACGAGATCGAGAAGGCTCACCCCGACATCTTCAACTCGCTCCTGCAGATCCTCGAAGAGGGTCGCTTGACCGATGGCCAGGGTCGCGTAGTGGACTTCAAGAACACCGTCATCATCATGACCACCAACCTCGGCACAAAGGACATCACAGCTGGCCCCATGGGCTTCCAAGTGGAAGGTGACTCTGCAACAAGCTACGACCGCATGCGCGGCAAGGTTGTTGAAGAACTCAAGAAGCACTTCAAGCCTGAGTTCCTTAACCGTGTTGATGAGACCATCGTGTTCCCGCAGCTCAGCAAGCCAGAACTGCTGCAGATTGTCGACCTCTTCATCAAGCGTCTCTCCGAGCGCATGATGGATCGCGACCTCACCGTCGAGCTCACTGTTCCTGCCAAGGAGCGTCTCATCGATATCGGGTTCGACCCCACCCTCGGTGCACGACCGCTTCGCCGCGCAGTACAGCACGAAGTCGAAGACGGCCTGAGCGAGAAGATTCTGCACGGTGAACTCAACGCGGGTGACCACGTGCATGTGGACTTCGTCAACAACGAGTTCATCTTCACGACCAGCCGCCAGCCTGGGCTCCCCGAAAAGGAACCCGCCGAGGTCGAAGCCTAAACCTCACGGTTGAACGATGAGTGGCTGGGACGCACCAAACAGGGCGCCCCAGCCACTTCGTCGTTAACAGGCGTGCCGGGCACTAGCGTTACTTCGTGACCTCATTTCGTGTGCGCCCCGCCACAACAGCCGACGTGCAGACGATCCAGATCCTCGTTGAGCCGCTCGTCAACGACCGTATTCTTCTCGGCAAAGACCTCGTCGTCTTCTATGAAGCTGTGCAAGAGTTTCGGGTAGCGGTGGCCCCTGATGGTCGAGTGATCGGATGCGGCGCCCTGCACGTGATGTGGCATGATCTTGCCGAAGTGCGAACGTTGGCTGTGGCATCCGAATGGTTGGGTAAGGGTGTTGGTCATGTGCTGCTCGAACACATCGAACGGGATGCACACGCCCTCGGTCTTCAGCGCCTCTTCTGCCTCACCTTCGAGACAGCATTCTTCAGGCGCCATGGCTTTGAGCCCGTCAACGAAGAACTCGTTGACCCTGCCGTGTTTGCACAGCTTTCTCTGTCACCCGACGAGGGTGTGGCCGAATTCCTCAATCTTTCCCGTGTGAAACCCAACACCCTCGGCAACACGCGCATGCTGAAGCGGCTTTAGAGGCAATAGACGCTTAGCCTTACGGTATGTCGAGCTTTCGCACTCCGGTTGGCCCGCAGTCAAGCAGCGTCTACTGGCGCCGGCGCCTGATTGTCGGGCTAGGGCTTGTTGCTGTGATCGCGATCATTTTGCTGATCGTCTTCGGTCCCAAAGCATCGTCAAACCCTGACGCTTCTGGTTCGGCCGAAACTTCCACCGCAGAGTCGAACACTCCTGCCGCCACCGATTCGACTGTCTCAACGGTCTGCGATCCTGCCAAACTTGCCCTCGAAGCGATCACGGACGCCACAGCCTACGACTCGGGCCAGCAGCCGCAGCTGTCATTCTCGCTCAAGAGCACCATGACAGAGCCGTGCACGATCGAGGCCGGCAGCGACATCCAAGAGTTCGTAGTCACTAGCGGTAGTGACGAAATCTGGAACTCGAAGCACTGCCAGACGGCGGGAGAAGCTCGCTCCATTGTTCTTCAGCCTGGCGTGCCCGTTCAGTCAAGTTCGATCGAGTGGGATCGCACCCGTTCGGCATCTGACACGTGCGAGTCGGACCGCCCCGTGGTGACGGCTGAGGGCGCGAGCTACCACCTCGAGGTCTCGGTGGGGGACATCGTCTCAGAGAGCACCAAACAGTTCCTGTTGAACTAGCCCGGATTGGTTATGGACTCTTCATCCTCATCGGCACAGAGTGCCGAATTCAGCTCGCCCATGCTTGCGGAGGCACTTGAAACTGGCGACCCCGTTCTGGTGGCCCTAGCGCTTCGAAACGACCGAGTGATTGTGCCCATGCTCAGCGAGGGGGTCGATGACGAAGCTCAGGTTCGCGTATTCCGGCGCGGGGATGCCGATAAGTACATGCTGCTTCTGTTTTCCTCGGTTGACACCTACGTTGCAATGCTGCCTGAAGAAACAGACCATCAGGTGGTGGCCTATCGGGCGGAAGACCTGCTGGGTTTCCTCGAGACCAATCGCGGGGTTTTAGAGTCGGTGTGGTTTGACGTTGCGGGCCCGCACAGTATGCAAGCATCGCCGGATGACATCGTCGATGCCCTCACGCTGGTGTGATTGCTCGCCCACCGCGGTCACAACCGTATAAATTTTCATTCGGGGGCCGCAGGGGTAGACGTCCCAGTTCAGGGGGCAAACGCCCCCAAATTGGTGATTTTGGACCCATTTCGGCACTCTTTCGGGTTACATCCAGCTAAGCCCGAACAGCAATGTGTTAATAGGGGCTTTCTATAGCGTGTCTGTGCCGGTTACTCTATTCAGCGTGGATGACAACAGTTTCGGTGTGCCAGCGGGATGGTACCCAGACCCACTGGGCTTGCCCCAGTTGCGCTGGTGGGATGCCCAAGCTTGGACCGAGCACACCTCAGATGCTCGTGCCCCTATTATCGTGCAGCCGACGACCAAGTTGGCTTTTGCCGATGACGACGACGAAGATGAACTTCCTTCGCGCCGCGATCAGCGTGATCGTGATCGGGAACGCAGCGAATCCAGCGACTACCTCATTACTGAAACCCGTAGCGAGCCTGAGCCCGATACTGCGCCAGTCCACGACGAACTGAGTGCACAACCGCTGTTGGCGATGACGCTTCGTGAGCTTGAAGCGCCGATCGAGACAACACAAGAGGCTGATGATCCCCAACTTCTTCCCCGATCGGCTGCGGGCCACGCAAACTCGATGCCGGGTGCATCAACGCTGAGCGCGTATGCCGAAGAAGAAGATGCGCCAAAGCGCGAGATTCGCCAACACCGCACCTACAATCCGGCCGTCTGGCTGATTGCGGTGCTGCCACTTCTGCAGTTGCTCACCAGCATGTTCCTCATTTCGATCGCGGGCCTTGGTGACAACTTGCCGCTGCTGCTCGTGGTGTGGATAGCGCCCTACGTTGTTGTTCTCGGCCTCGCCGCCTACGACAATCTGCTCTTGCAGGTGTGGGGCCACAAACGTCCCGCCAGTGGAGTGTGGGCTTTCTTGACCGCACCGGTCTACTTGGTGATTCGCGGCATCCGCACAATGCGTGAAACCGGTAAGGGACTCGCACCAATCGCTACCTGGTCTGGTGCCGTGGTTTCGCTGGTGATCGGAATGCTTATTCTTCCGGGCCTGATCATCTCGCTGATTCCGCAGACTTTCAGCGATCAGATTGAGCGGTCGGTATCGGCGCAGGCGGCAACCCTGGGTGCTGGCATTGAGCTGGACTGCCCCACCACGCCGCCACTGCTCGTCGGTGACACATTCACGTGTCGTGCTGTCAAGCCCGCCAACGGTCAGCGCGACTCAATTCTGGTGAGCTTGCAGCGTGAGAATGGTTGGATCAGCTGGCGTGTAGAAGACTGGGGCCTCTGGACCCTGTTCGCCTAACCGCTCGGTCGCTTGGTTCTGTCTTGTTGCTCAGAACTCGGGGATCTCGACGCGTTCGTCGACGGCGCCGGCGAATGCTAGTCGCAGAGCCTCGCGAATGTGACCGGCCTCCGAGTCGAGTACGGTACCGAATCCGAGTCGGGCGGCCTCGGCAAGCCGTTGTTTTGCTGATGACGCTGGCCGAATTTCTCCGGCAAGACTGATCTCGCCGACCACAGCCATCGCTGCGGCGAACGCTTTGTCTTTGTAAGCACTGGCAATCGCGAGGGCGATCGCGAGGTCAGCCCCCGGCTCTGTCACGCGGATGCCGCCCACGGTAGAGACATACACGTCGAACCCTGAGAGGGGAATTCCCGCTCGCCGCTCGAGCACCGCCAGCAGCATGGCAACCCGGGAGGCGTCGACGCCATTGACGACGCGACGCGGTTGGGGGGCCTGCGATTTGACGATGAGGGCCTGCACCTCAACCGGGAGGGCTCGTCGACCTTCGAGGGCGATGGTGACGCAGGTGCCGCTGACGGGGCGGCGTGCGTGGGAGAGGAAGAGGCCGCTGGGGTCGGCAACTTCGGCGATGCCTTCGCCGGTCATCTCGAAGCAGCCCACTTCGTCGGTGGAGCCGAAACGGTTCTTGTGCGCGCGCACGAAGCGCAGCGCCGTCTGGCGGTCGCCTTCGAACTGGAGCACGACATCCACGAGGTGTTCGAGCAGGCGGGGCCCGGCGATGGTGCCATCTTTGGTGACGTGACCGACGAGCAGCACGGGAAGGTTCTGATCTTTGCTGATGCGGATGAGCGTGGAGGCTACTTCGCGCACCTGGGATGGCCCGCCGGCGATGCCTTCGGTGGCGGCGGAAGCGACGGTCTGCACGGAGTCGACAATAACAAGTTGCGGTTTGACGTGATCGATCTGGCCGAGGATGGTGCCGAGATCGGTTTCGGCCGCGAGAAAGAGTGAGGGGTGCAGGGCGTTGGTGCGTTCGGCACGGAGCCGCACCTGGCTGACGGATTCTTCGGCCGTGACGTAAAGCACGCGCTGACCGGATGCCGCAGCCCGCGATGCGACTTCGAGCAGCAGCGTCGACTTGCCGACGCCGGGTTCGCCGCTCAACAGAATGGCGGCCCCGGGAACAACACCTCCGCCGAGCACACGGTCGAATTCGTTGATGCCGCTCGGCCAGTGGGCGACAGATTCGGCGCCAATGTCGGTGATGGCTTGGGCTGCACTCGACCCGGCAACGGCGACGGTGGCCACTCGCTTGGAGATTCCGGTGGCCTCGGCGGCATCAGTCACGGTGCCCCACTGCTGACATTCACCGCAGCGGCCCACCCATTTGATGCTCGACCAGCCGCACTCGGTGCAGCGAAAATTACTTACAGCTCGGGCCATGCTTCAACCCTAGGCGCGGCGACTGACAGCGCGAGCTAACCGGCCACACCGTCGCTACGCGAGACTGAGAAAAAGTTTCTCGATATCGTCTGATGACATTCCGTCGTGACTGCCTTCGCCATCCGCGTCATTGATGGCACACGATTGGAGGGCGTTGGCGATGATCAGGTAGCCGGCACGGTCGAGCGCTTTGCTGACGGCGGCGAGCTGGGTTACGACGTCTTTGCAGTTCGATTCGGAGTTGATGGATTCGGTGAGCGCGCGAAGCTGTCCTTCCGCACGTTTGAGCCGATTCATCACCTTGCGCATTGCTTCGGGATCATGCCCGGTGCGGGCCTCAGCGGGTGCGGCGCTAGCGGTCATAGTTAGCTCTCCTTCGTGATCTGCAGGCCGGAGTTGCGCCAGGCGGAGGTTCCGCCCTCAACATTGACGGCGTCGAAGCCTTGAGTGTTCAGCCATTCGACCGCTTGCCCGCTGCGCCCGCCGCTTTCGCAGATCATGTAGACGGTGTTGTCGCGGTCGAGTTCCTCGACGCGGGCGATGAGTTCACCGAGCGGAATACTTGCGGCGGTCGGCGCATGCCCCGCCACGTATTCGACGGGTTCGCGCACGTCGATGATGACGGGGTTGGTGAGTTCAGAGAGGGCTTTGGTGTCAATGGTGTTCATGGTGTCTATTCCTTGCGGCGGTTAGTGTTCGGGAGTGAGCGGAGTGAGCGGGTGGGTCCGGGGCGACGACGGCTTAGCCCATTGCTGCCATCCAGGTGCGGTAACCGCCGTCAAGGTTGGCGGCGTCGAAACCGTTCTGGCTGAGGATGCGCACGGCAGTGTGGCCACGCTGCCCAACCTGGCAGTGGGCAATTACGCGTCGATCGCCGAGTTCGTTGAGTCGGCCGCGCAGGTCATCGAGGGGGATGTTGATGGCGTGCGGGATGCTGCCGCGCTCAAATTCGGCGGCGGTCCGAACATCCACCAGAACGCTGCCTGCCGCGAGTTCCGCGTCAATTTCGTGCCACTGAATTGAGGCGCTGAGGCCGTCGCGCAGGTTTCGGGCAACATAGCCGAGGTGATTGATGGGGTCTTTGGCTGACCCGTATTGCGGGGCATAGGCGAGCTCGAGGTCGGCGAGGGCGCTGGCGGTGAGGCCGGCGCTGGTGGCGGTGGCGAGAACATCCATTCGCTTATCTACGCCATCTCGGCCGACGGCTTGGGCACCCAGGATGAGGTCGGTATCGGCGTCAACAATGAGTTTGATCGAGAGCGATTCGGCGCCGGGGAAGTAGCCGGCGTGTGAAACCGGGTGAGTGTGGATGACGCGGATGTTGCGGCCGGCTGCCCGCAGTGCTCGTTCGGTTGAGCCGAGGCTCGCGGCGGTGAGATCGAAGACTCCCACGATTGCGGTGCCGAGGGCGGGTGGGGAGTGCACCGCATCGCCGGCGATGGTGTCAGCGAGGTACCGACCATCCCGATTGGCGGGGCCAGCGAGTGCAACAAGTCCTGGCTCACCGCTGATGGCACCGATTTTTTCGGCAACATCTCCGACGGCATAAATATGGGGTGAGCTGGTCTCGTAGCCGGCATTCACCCGGATGCCGCCGCCAGCACCCACAGTGAGCCCAGCATTCACAGCGAGAGCATTTTGCGGTCGCACCCCCACGGCGGCAATGACGACGTCGGCGGCCACGGCACTGCCGTCACTGAGCTCAACGGTGGTGTCGTGCACCGCGATGGCTGCCGTGCCGATGCGCAGGTCTACGCCGTGCGCGCGCAGGTGTTCTTCGATCGGGGTGATCATTTCGACATCAAAGGTGCGGAGGATGTGGGGGCCGAGTTGCACGAGGGTGACGCTGAGGCCCCGCGCGATGAGATTTTCGGCCATCTCGATGCCGATGTACCCGGCCCCCAAAACGACGGTATTTGCGGTGCTGGGGTCAAGCGCGCCCAGGTCGGCATCGAGCGCATCGACGTCTTCGATGTTGCGCAGCTGAAGCATCCGCTCACTGCCGGGCATCGGGGGGATGATGGCGCTTGCGCCGGTAGCGATGACGAGTTCGTCGTAGGGTTCGATGGTGGTGGTGTTGTCGAGGTGGTTGTGAACGGTGATGGTGTGCTCGTCGGGGTGGATGGCGGTGACGTTGTGGTTGACGCGCACGTCGAGGCCGAAGCGACTGCCGAGGCTGGCCGGGGTTTGTAGAAGCAGATCGCTGCGTTCGGTGATGACACCGCCGAGGTAGTAGGCGAGCCCGCAGTTGGCGAAGGAGACGTGACCGCTGCGCTCAAAGATGATGATTTCGGCGTGCTCGTCGCGACGACGCATCCGTGTGGCAAAAGACATGCCGGCGGCGACTCCGCCGATCACGAGGATGCGGCGGCGGGTAGGAGTGGCGGTGGGGGCAGACATAAATCAACTATACCCCATGGGGTATAGTTGACGCCAGTTGTGATCCAACGTCACTAACCATCCCTACTAAATAGAATATGCAACTTTTCGAAGTGGAGTGCCTACGATGGAAAACGACCAAGGGAGCCTCGTGGCAAAAAGCAGCAAAACCATTGACCCCCGTTTCGATCCCGCTTTTCAGCGCGGCTACTCAGAGGTCGGTCCGGAAGATAAGCCAGACCTCTCGCCCCAGGCGCACTACCTGGGCGCCGGTGGTGCGCCCACCGAGATCTCGCCGCCCAAGCGAACAAAAAGTCTTGCACGCAACCCGTGGATCTACGTGCTGTGGGCATTGGGTGTCGCTGCAGTGTACGCCGGGTTGGCGGCACAACTGTGGGCATCCTCGCAGCTCTACGGAACAGGCAACGTGCCCTTTGAAAACTATGCGTTCATTTCTACGGTGCAGGTGGTTTCTCCCAGTGTCAGCAACCTTGGTGCACTCTGTCTCGCCGCCGCACTAACAATTCACACGGTCTCGTGGATGCGCAAAAATCAGTGAACCCGCCCCACCGGTATCTGTACTAAACTCTTTTCCGGTACCGTGTCCGAGCGGCCGAAGGTGCAACTCTCGAAAAGT
This sequence comes from Rhodoglobus aureus, assembly GCF_039527955.1. Lineage (NCBI taxonomy): Bacteria > Bacillati > Actinomycetota > Actinomycetes > Micrococcales > Microbacteriaceae > Rhodoglobus > Rhodoglobus aureus. The sequence continues at coordinate 90,466 of NZ_BAAAKW010000032.1, forward strand.
TGTGTGTGTGAAAGCGCACCGTGGGTTCAAATCCCACCGGTACCGCGATGTGATGTCGCAAGACATCGGAATAGTTCGAACCTACGGTTTGTGGGTTCGAACTATTTTTTTGTGCTGGTGGGTTGGTAGTCGCGGTTGAGGTTGATGGTGAGCTCTCGCAGGATCTCTCCGGTGGTGGCGTTGATGACGGTGACGTCGAGTTCTTGGATGAGCAGTGTGACGTGGGTTCCTGCGTGGGTTCGGCCGATGCCGATGTGGCGCAGGTGGCCGGCAACGCGGAGGGTTACGGTGCCAGATTTGTCGATGCGGTCATGGCGGACGCGGTTGTGGGAGTCGTCGCGTGGGCTGCTGGCGGGTGTGGCTTTGATGCTGGTTGTGTAGGCCGTTGCTGGTGTTGCTTGGTGCGCTAGTGAGCGGTGTGGGCGACGCTGGTTGTATTCCTGGGCGAACTCCTCAAGCAGCAGTTGCAGCTCGCTGATCGTGGTGGGTTGGTGTGGTTGTGCTCTGAGCCATTTCTTGAGTGTTTGTTGGAAGCGTTCGACTTTGCCTTGGGTTTGCGGGTGATGGGGTGAGCCATTCTTCTGGGTGATGCCGAGACGGAAAAGTTCGGCTTCTAGGCTCGTGCGGCCGCCACTGTTTTTGCCTCCCGCGAGGCGCACGGTGTAAACCATTCCGTTATCGGTCAGCGTTGATGCCGGGTAACCGTGCTGCTGGGCGGTGCGGGTGAAGGTCTCCAGCACGATGACGGCAGAGATCCGATGGTGTGCTGAGAGGTGCAGCACGTAACGGGAGTGGTCATCAAGCCAGGTGATGATCTCGGTGTCTGCTGCCGGGTGTCCGTCGGTGGTGCTGAGGCGGTAGTGGGTGAAGTCTGACTGCCAGCACTCGTTGGGTTGATCGGCGGCGAAGTGGAGGTAGGAACTCTTGGGACGTTTCCTCGGTTCTGCCTCAATCAGTCCCTGGCGGGTCAGGATGCGGTGGATGGTTGCCCGGTTCAGGGTGAGCTGGTGGGTGTGAACCAAATGCCAGCTGATGGTGTCAGCACCAGCATCCAAACCAGCCCTCTCTAGCCGGTGTCGAAGCGCAATGACGAGGCCGATGGTCGCCACGGGTGTTGCGGTGGGGCTGGTCTTAGGTCGGCGGGATCGTGGCTCGAAAGCGGCCTCGCCCTCGAGCCGCCAGCGGGCCATGAGTTTCGAGATCCACCCTTGCGAGACACCGTAACGGCGGGCGACGTCAGACTGTGTTTGGCCGGCAAGAACGGCAGTGATCACGAGGCGCTGTTTGCTCATGCCTCAGCCTGAACGTATGCCTATGACCTGCGACAGGGTATTCCGATGTCTTGCGACATCACACTGGCCGCTGACGACCACTTGAACCCAAGCCGCCTATGGGCAGTTTGTCATGGCCGCTAACAGGCCCGAGTCTGACCGGGATGGAGGTGTTCTCATGACCGGAACAGCCTCACAGATTGAGTACTTTGCGCGGGCGTTGCGCGCTCCACGGATCAGTGACGCGTTTCGTCGCCTGGGTGACCAGGCGCGGGACGCGGGCTGGTCCCACGAGGAATACCTTGCTGCGGTCCTGTCCCGTGAAGTGTCCGAGCGGGAGGCATCCGGCGCGGCCCTGCGGATGAAAGCGGCAAGGTTTCCGGGGCTGAAGACTCTCGAGGACTTCAACTTCGACCATCAGCCGTCCGCTGACCGCAACCTGATTGCGCACTTGGGCACGAGCGTGTTCATCACCGAGGCGAAGAACGTCGTCCTGCTCGGCCCACCGGGCACCGGCAAAACACACCTGGCGGTCGGCATCGGCATTCAGGCCGCCAAACACGGCCACCGCGTCCTGTTCGACTCCGCGACCGGGTGGGTGGCCCGGCTGCAGGAAGCACACTCCCGCGGCAAGCTCGCCGCGGAGCTGACCCGGCTCCGCCGATACAGCGTCTTAATCGTAGACGAAGTGGGATACATCCCTTTTGACCAGGACGCCGCGAACTTGTTCTTCCAACTCGTGGCGAGTCGATATGAACATGCATCGCTAATTTTGACGAGCAATTTATCGTTCGGGCAGTGGGGCGACGTCTTCGGTGACCCGACCGTCGCGTCAGCGATGATCGACCGAATCGTGCACCACGCCGACGTTCTCAGCCTCAAAGGTGCCAGCTATCGACTAAAAGGCCATTAGCCCGCGCCACACACAGCATAGTAGAAAACACGAATAGTGGTCCTGTTTTCAAACAGCACTATTGGCCCTGTTTTGGACCGGCGTTAACAGGCCCGGAACGGGTTTCTGGGAATCCCCAAACACACCGTGGACCGGTTAATGCGTTAGCTACGTGCGTTCGGATATGCGGACAAATTCGATCCGGATGGAGCACGACCGATCGTGCGTCCTCCGACGTGGGTGGAGGTTCTCTCGTATCGCTCAATCAACTCTAGCGTATGTTCTACCTGGGCTGTCAACGATTCAGTCACCGTGGAGGAATATCCGCGCAACTATGGGTTCTACGTTAGCTCCAACGCAACATCAGAACCTGAAACGCGGCAGCATACGGTCTTGGTAGCTACACAGCACTCCACCGAGATCCAAGACTCCTAGTTGACCCTAGACAGCCAGCCTCTCTGGTGTGACGACCAGGCCAGAAGCACTCGATTCGTAAAATGCGAGGCAAACCGCGAGATTTTTCCACGCGTCGTGCACACTCGCGCTAGCCGACTGGGGCCTTCGAATCGCTGACAGCATCGCGTCAATCTGAACGCTTTTCTGGGCACCGCCCGGCATTGCTAAATGCGCCCACCCTCCCACAGCATTATTCCCTTCCAGAATCGAAATCTTACCCGTCAGAGTGTCGACATTAACCGAAGCTTTTGTCCCAGTAATTGTGCTCGTGCTGCGCCATCCCCCGGGCGAGTTCCATGAATCCTCTATGGTCGCGATGGCCCCGCCTTCAAACCGGATCACCGCGTGGCCGAAGTCCTCAAAAGGAATGTTGTCATGCAATAGATTCGCAACGTCGCCCTTAACGGACGCCACCTCATCGCGCAAAAGCCAGCGCAAGAGATCAATATCGTAGATACTGTGGTCAACCCAGCCCCCACCCGGTGATCGGCTTGTGTCCGCCCACCATCCAGGGCTGTCGTTTCCAGGCCACGCCTGAGGAAGATCGGCACTCACCGTAAATGACGCCGATAGGATCGTCCCAACCCGGTCTGTATCCACCCAGCTTCGAAGCAGCTTCCCTACCTTCGAATCCCGACCGCGTGATTCCGACGGCAAAAATACAACTCCCGCATCTTGAACGGCCAATACCACTTCGCTAGCTCTTTGGAGCGTCAAAGCGAGTGGCTTTATTGCGATTATGTGTTTTCCGTTTCTTGCAGCTTCTATACAATTGCCCGGATTCTGGTCAACGCTAGCAAAGCTCGCGATCACATCAATCGAAGGGTCTTCTATAACGGAAAGCGCGTCTTCGGACACCCGAGGCATTCCAGTCGTCTGGGCTAATTCAGACGCACGGGACACATCGGAGTCCGAAATCGCGACGAGCTCGGTGTCGCTTCGTGCGGCCAGTTGTTGCGCAAGTGGCATGGCTGCGTACCAATGATCCAGCCCTACTATTCCAAAACGGGTAATGGCGGCCATGTTTCTCCTCGTTGTGTTTGCAAAGCTATTTCAGAAAGTGGTGGCTAGGTCGACGACGCGTCCTTCAACGGCAGACGTGGAAACTGCGAGCATGATTTCCAGTGCGTGGCGCGCGTGTTCGGCGCTTAGAATCGGGCGTGATCCTGAACGCACACAATCAGCAAGATGCTCTTCCATAATTGCCTTCTTGAGCCGATTCGCGTGGTCATTGTTAGCACGGGGCCATGAGCTAGGTTCGATCCACCCGTCTAACCCTGGTGCTGCGTCAGTTCGAAAGATTTCCAACAACTTGGGCCCCTGTTTGTAGATACTCATGGTCCCTTTTCGTGCGAATATTTCGACCTTCGGACTACGCGATGCATGCACGTTGAAAGTTCCATCAACGACGGCGAATGTGGAGTGTCCAAAGTCCAGCATGAATAGATTATTGTCGTTAGCAGTCACTGTCATCTCGGTCCCTTTGAAAGGACCCCCGCGCACAGTCCGCGTCGGCTCAGTGATTCCGCTAAATGCCGAAACTCGTTTTGCCGCGCCGAGGAGGCCGGTAATCTGGTGGATCCCATAGACGCCCATGTCGAAGAGCGGTCCCGAACCTTCCTGGTAGAACCAGGTCGGGTCGGTCGGCCACGCTTGATCTTCCGGCCCACCACCCGGCCCAGCGTGCGAACTCTGAACACGTGCGAACGCGACCTTTCCGATCGCATCTTCCTTCAGAAGTCGTCGCGCCTCGCTGTACTGGCTGAATAACAGGTCGGGGGGCGAGCACACTATAACCACGCCGCTAGCAGACGCTGCCGCGATGATCGAATCTGCGTCGCGCATGGTGGTCGCCAGCGGCTTTTCCGACACCAAGTGCTTTCCACGCTTTACAATCTCTAGAGACGTTTCAGCATGGAGTGGAATTGGTGTGAGGTTCGCAACTGCCTCGACGCGTGGATCATCGAGCATTTCACGCAGCGACGCATAATAATTGGGGATGCCGAACTTCGACGCAGCATTCCGAGCCCGGTCAACCACCGGATCTGCGATCGCAACGACTTCGACCTTATCGGAGATGTGTTGCATACCGGGAAGAACCCCATAGTCGACCGTCGCAATCATTCCGGCACCCAAGATGCCCAGTCGAAGCCGGTGCGTACCGGTTCCTGATTCTTGGTCTACCATCGTTTACCACGCCCTTCAACATCTACCTTAGAATGTAAGAACATACTATTCATCTATGAAGGTTAAAGTCAAGGGTTCAAAGTCGAGGATTCATGGCGACTCTGTGGGATCTCCTTTCGCCTGCACGTCGGAAACGAAGTTTCGCGACAAGGTCTGGCTTCCGACGGGCTACTGCATCCGCGCACTCAGCAATGACCCGTCCCTGAATCCGGTCATGATCGACCGAGTCGCGGACGTGCATTCGATCTTGGACTCCATCACTGTCCACCACGAAAGGACCTCGATCGTCGCTGATCTCATCACGCTCCGACCCCAGGCCTGCTCATCGTCGACCAAGTCTGCTGCATCTCGTTCGACCGGCACGCCGCCGACGTGTTCTTTACACTCGTCCCCAGCCGCTACGAACACGGTTGACTGATCATGATCCGACCGTACCGTCACTTTGTTCCCAGCGGAGTCAGCGAACCAACGCGAAACTCAGAAAGGAGCTTTAATTAGCTGCCTGCTACTTACTTGTCAACCAAGGTGGTCTCGAAGGAATAGAGGTCTGGTCGGTAGCAGTGGCGCCCAAACTCGATCGGAAGTCCGGAATTGTTGAAAGCAGTACGGTCCATGGTGAGCACCGCTCCACGATTCGGGATCTCGAGAAGCTTGCTCTCTTCGGCACTCGCTGCACGAGCTCCGATCCGCTGGTGAGCCACGCGCATTGTGACGCCGCGGGCTCGCAATATTTGGTAAAGACCGTGACTCTCGAGATCTTCGGGAGTTATATTTGCGAACCCCGGTGGGAGGTGATTCTCTAAAACGCCTAACGGCACGCCGTCGGAGAAGCGTAACCTCTTCAGATGCAGAACTGTGTCGTTCGTCGCTACGGAAAGAGCACGGGCAACGCGTGCATCCGGCCGAATGAGCTCATGCAGCAACAACTCGGTCGTCGGCTGTTTCTTTAGGCTCGTGAGGTCATCGTGCAGGCTTGTTAGTTCGACCTTGCGGCTCAGGCGGCCTTGAACAACTTGGGTTCCGATGCCGCGCCGACGAACAAGAAGACCCTTGTCCACTAGCTCTTGTATAGCTCTGCGAACGGTCGGTCGTGAGAGCCCGAGGCGTTCGCCGAGTGCAATCTCGTTCTCGAGCCTTGTCCCGGGAGGCAGTGCGCCCGATTGGATCGCGGACTCGATCCGGCTAGATATCTGGAAGTAAAGAGGAATGGCATTTGAGCGATCGACATCCATGAAGAATTTTGATGGAAGAATTTGCTCCGTTGGAGTCGCCATAAGCTCTTTCGTCCTCATGTTTCGGCATGATATCTGGCGGGAGCCCACCAAACTTAGTGTCGTGTCAATACAACTATATTGTAATGTTCTGGTTCTGCTGGCACCTAGGGCAAGGTTTGCGGGTACCCACTTCTAGTGAGGTGCTTTTCGAGGTCAGTTGATTCGGTCGGTGTGGGGTTATAAGGCGGTGAAGCAATTCCATGGCCGCGTTATCTCCGCGGACGTCGACGCGACCCAGGGGTCGAGGCAGCGTGTTGTTCCTCAGCGCGCAAACCGACGCTTTCGGATAAGCATGGGACCCACGATCCAAGCCCACAATCATTCCCTTCGGATCGCGCGTTGCAGCGTCGCGACCGCGAACGAAGCCCTCGTTCCGGAATCGACGGAGCATCCCAGGAATTCGGCGGGTCACCGTGTTGGGAACACGGTTGACATTAAGTTCCAGGCCGGTGGCACATTGTGGTGACTACCAAGGTCGATCGACTTTGCTAGTACATTGACACATCTGACCAAACCCCATAACTTAGGACTGACGACGAACTCGTCGAGGCTAGTTCAGAGTCATTGGATTGGCAGAGAAGATGTCCACGCGGAACGCGGAAGTCGACGCGCGTCAGCTGCCAAAGTATCTCTTAGCCGCCCGTCGGCACCGAAAGTTATGAATGATAATCGACAGACGAGAAGGAGGCACATGGTGAATCGCCTCGAGGGCAAGACCGCGGTTATCTCGGGCGTGGGACCAGGAATTGGGTCGGCGATTGCCGACGCATTTGCACGCGAAGGTGCGGACTTGGTGCTCGTAAGCCGCGGCGAATCGCCTGTGCTGGATCAGGCTGCGTCGGGAGCTGAACGACTGGGTAGGCGAGTGGTCAAGGTGCGAGGTGACGTGGCTATACGCGAGACCTGGTCTCGCGTCGCGGAAGCCGGAAATAGCCTCGGCGGGGCTGATATCGTGGTGAATAATGCAGCGATTCATGCACGAAAGAAGAACATCCTCGAAGTAACTGAAGAGGAATGGGATGCGACGATGGCAGTCAATCTAAAGTCGGTCTACTTCAGCTGCCATGCACTTTTGCCGGGGATGATTTCTCGATCTCGCGGTGTCTTCGTAAATATCTCCTCCGTGAACGGGTTAGCTGCTAATCCGAAGATGATTGACTACGCAGCGAGTAAGTCGGCGCTGCACGGGCTAACACGTAATTTGGCTCTTGATCACGGGCTTCAGGGCATTCGCGCCAATGTAATCGCTCCCGGAGCTATTCTCACCGAGAACGACGCGGCGTCGTTGGACGACGAAGAAAAGCGGTCCCTAAGAGACAATTATTTGGTCGGGAGATGGGGCATGCCGGAGGATGTAGCGAACGCTGCGGTCTTTCTCGCCTCAGACGAAGCGCGCTTCGTCACAGGGGTGATTCTGCCGGTGGACGGTGGGTTGACGGTGCAGACGCCAGAGGGAACGATGCGGAAGTCGTTTCGTGCACGGTGGCGCGATGACGTTGTACGCATTCAAGATGTATGAGCAGTCGCTGACTGGGCGCGTTCCTTCCAGTCACAGTATTCATCGAAACATAGTCGCTCCGGTTGATGTGATCGAAACCTTCCTGTCGAGATCGTTTGCTGAAGCCGTTTATGGAGTGCCATCCAACAGTTTTGACCCGAAATGACATGCGACGTTGAATGGGAGCAAGGATGCAAGGACTAGTGAAGTCGAGCGGGCGCGCGGTCGTCCTTGAGCTTCGAGAACTGAAGCTCCCTGAGCTACCGGCGAGGGGATTCGTTCGCGTGAAGGTCGCTGCGGCAGGAATTTGTGGCACTGATATTCACATTCTTGAGGGAAGTTATCCCTCAAAACCACCCGTGGTTTTAGGTCACGAGGTGTCGGGCACGGTCACTGAGGTAGGTGCAGACACGGATCCCGCGTTGGTTGGCAAGAATGTAGCGCTCGAAACCTTCTATTCGACTTGCGAAAAGTGCGAATATTGCCGATCGGGACGCCCAAATCTGTGTGAACTTCGACTATCGATTGGTTCTGGGATTGACGGCGGCTTTGCGGAATCGGTGGTCGTCCCATCGAGGAACATTCATGTCCTTCCGTCGTGGGTCGATGTGACGGCGGCGGCCCTTTGTGAACCGCTTGCGTGTGTGTGCCAGTCGCTATTTGATCCGGATTGCCTGATCAACCCAGGCGATCTCGTTGCGGTCATGGGGCCTGGGGCGGTAGGCATCTTAGCTGCGCAGGTCGCGCGCGCTGCCGGCGGGCATGTTGCAGTCGTCGGCACGTCGACTGACGTCACGAGACTTAAAATAGCCGAACAGCTCGGCTTTGAGACATATAGTGCCCCTGTTTCACAAGAAAGCATGTCTGGTGCTTGGGCATCAGGAGTGGACGTCGTGATTGAATGCTCGGGAAGCGGATCCGCGATGCGCTCGGGGATGGATATTGTCCGGAAGAGGGGACGTTTCATTCAAATAGGCCAGACGGCGGAGGATGTTTTGATTCCGTTCGCACAGGTTTCGTTTAAAGAGCTAAGGATCTCGGGTGGTTTCGCGAGCACGCCATCTTCGTGGCGGCGCGCCATGCGGCTTCTTAGTGATCGACAAGTCGAACTATCTCCACTGGTGAGTGCAACGTACAGGCTCGAACAATGGTCGGAGGCGTTTGACGCAGCCAGACATGGAAATGGGATCAAGAGCCTACTTGTCCCGAGTAAAGCCGCCACGATATCTGAAGATGAGGTGCCGCGATGAAACTTGGGTACAACACCTGGTCGATGCCCGAGATGGCATTCGACGAGGCAGCTCGATGGTGCGCAGGATTGGGTTTCGACAGTTTGGAAGTCACTGTCAGTGAAGGGTGGCCAACGGATGTTCTTCGGTTGCTACCCGGCGCCGCCAGAGAGTGGCGCAGCCTCTCTGACGACCTAGGGATCGTAATAACGAGCTTGACCGCAAACGCGCCAATCATAGTTACCGGTGGAGATTGGTCTGCGTCGCTAGACCGTCTGCGTCGATGTTTGGCACTAGCGGCGGAGTTGCAATCCCCGAATCAGAGAATGCCGATCAGTCTCGGGGCTTCATGGCCGCGAGAGTATGGGCAAACCACAACTTCGATACCTGAATCCGCATGGACGCAGTACCGCACTCTTATAGTTGACCGTTTTGGCGAACTCGCGCGGCTTGCCCGCGAATTAGGCGTCCGAGTAGCTTTGGAGCCGAACGTCTCCACAGTAGTTTCCCGGCCTGAACACGCGTTGTACGTGATCGCTGCGATCGACGATGACGCTTTGGGTATCAACTTGGATATTAGCCACTTTGCAGTTCAGGGCGATTCGATCGCGGACATTGTGCGGGTACTGGGGCCTCATGCGTTAACAAGTGAAGTGAAGGATACGGTCGGGGTCGCGCCGCAATTTGACTTTCTAGTCCCCGGCGAAGGTGAATTTGACTTCACAGGATTTGTCAAAGGCATGAAAGAGGTCGGTTTTGACGGAAGTATTGCGGTAGAAATCAGCCTACGTCGACAGCGGATTGAGCTATACGACGCGAAAGAAGCTGCCGCAGCTGCGTATGCAGTTTTAAGCGAGGCTTTCGCGGCGGCTGGGGTCGACCGGCACTCGCTCAAAGAGAAGTAAATCCAGAGCGGCAGATCAGCAACGAACAAGGAATGACGGACACGATGAATGGAGACCCTAATGACTAATGTAATTCGTCACGGAATAATCGGTTGCGGCAATATTGGCCGCACGCACGCCAACGCTCTCGTTGAGCTCGATGAGGTGAAGCTAGTGGCGGTGTGCGATATCGATGTAGAAAAGGCGAGAGCTATCGCCGATGCGCATGGTGTGGAGCATGTCTTCTCTTCGGTCGAGGCGATGTTCGCCGCGGTAGAGCTCGACACGGTCTCTGTAGCGACGGACCATAAGAACCATTTTGCTCCGTCAATGTTCGCGATTGAGCATGGCGTGAACGTCATCGTGGAAAAACCGATAACAACATCGCTCGACGAGGCCCATCAACTTGTGGCTGCGGCTAAAGCGAAAGGAGTGAAACTCGGCGGGGTCTTCCAACGTCGGTTCTTTCCATCCGCGCAACGCATGCACCAAGCCATCGAAGACGGGCGTTTAGGCAGAATCATCGCGGCCGAATGTATCGCACACTTGGGGCGAGACCGCTCCTACTTTGAACACGACGATTGGCGCGGTACTTGGAAAGGCGAGGGTGGCGGCGTACTGATGAATATGACAATTCACATGATCGACATGCTGCTCTGGATGGTAGGTAAGCCAACAGAAGTATATGGTCGGTGGGCTACATTGAAGCATTCTGAGTACATCGATGTCGAAGACGCTGCAACTGCGGTAATTACTTTCGAGAGCGGAGCTCTCGCTACACTTCAGGCGGTAACGACATTTGAGAATGGTTTGGTGAAGCGCATTGGGGGCGCACCCACACCCAATGCCCATACCGCCCGTATTGCGCCCGGGTTTAGGCTTGCTGTTCACGGGAGTCTCGGCGATACAGTCGGGATGCGGGAGTCGCCAGAATTTATGCAAGCGACCACAGATCAATGGACATTTGACGGTGAGTCCAACGCCGTGGATGAGTGGTATGCCGTTGAGGCGGGGCATGCGGGTTTTCCTGCCTTCCACTCTAACCAACTCCAAGACTTCGCGCTCGCAGTTCTTGAAGATCGCGAGCCAACCGTCACGGGAGAGGACGCATATAACGCACTTGAAGTGGTAAAAGCGGTGTATCTTTCGGAGTCACGCCGTATGCCAGTCAAGTTGCCGATGTCACCCGCTGATCGTGTAGAGGCAGATCGCGTATCGAGTGGTGGAGAGTGAATGAGACTACGTCCTGACGAAAGTTTCGATCTGGCCAACAAAGTAGCGCTAGTGACTGGTGGCGCAACCGGGATTGGTCGAGCCACATGTTTCTCGTTGGCAGACATAGGCGTTGGAACCGTCATCGTAAATTATCGGGAATCTGCCGCGGACGCAGACACCGTTGCACGAACCCTCACTGCAGGCGGCATCCGAGCGATTCCGATGCAGGCTGATATCGCCGATCAGGAGTCGGTCAAGCAATTGTTGCACCGCGTTGAAGTGGAGGTAGGCAGGCTCGATTACCTAGTTAATAACGCTGGTACGACCAGATTGGTGCCGTTCCGCGATCTAGACGCCATCACGCCGAAGATTTGGGACCAACTCACCGCAACTAATTTATATGGTGCGTTTTTTTGCTGCAGCGCCGCTGGCGACTTGCTGGCCAGAAATCGCGGAGCGATTGTCAATGTGGCGTCAATCGCAGGCCATCGCGCGGTTGGATCGTCCATCCCATACGGGGTGACTAAGGCTGGATTATTGCAGCTCACCCGATCACTAGCCGTCACGATGGCGCCCGACGTACGGGTCAATTCTGTATCTGCTGGCACAGTACTCAGCGGATGGCACGAAAAGTTAGTTGACTCGGAAGTTTTTGCAAGGAGTGCTGAAGCCGAGGCAGGCGTTGTGCCGCTCAGAAGGCTTGCTCACCCCGAAGACATCGCTCAAGCCATTGTGTCGATGTTGTTGATGGACTTCGTTACTGGACAAGATCTCATCGTTGATGGAGGGAAGAGCGTTCTCTACTGAACGTAAATCATGAAGGACACCCACAGATTCTATATCGGCTCGTATAGCATCCCTTCCTCATGGGCGGGGTCGCCGGTTGGACATGGCGTAGGTATATCGGTCGCCCAGATCAATTCTGCAAGCGGCGCAATGCTCGTCGAATCAGAAGTTGCTGAGATTAACCCTTCATTTCTGGCGATAGACAGTGCCAGCCATCGACTGTGGGCAACCACCGAACCCCAGGTCGGAGGAGAGCTGCTGACGTATTCGTTGGATACCGACAATGAAATCGAGTTGCTCGCGCGAACTAGTGCGGGCGCGGACGCTCCCTGTCATGTCGAGGTCGATGTGGCAAAAGAGCTTGCTTTCGTGAGCCATTACCACGGACATAGTCTCGCGGTGCACGCGCTAAGCGAAGGCGGGAGCTCGCATGCGACTCCGCATGTCATATCCACGCCAGCGGTCGTCGGCGGGCTCGACCGCAGCGATAGAAGTGCTCGGCCCCATTCGTCGGTACGAATTCGCGATGATGAACTCGTTGTTGCCGATACCGGAAGACATTCAGTTGTTCTATATCGGGTAGGCAACGACGCGAAGTTGACTCTCGTCGACTCACTAGCGCTTCCGATTGGAACCGGCCCACGCCATCTCGCCTGGTCGGAGCAACTGCAAACAGTTTACGTTTCGAACCAAGAGGGTGGAAGCGTCGGAGCGATTCGACGAAGCGAGATAGACAACAAAGTGAGTCTTGTGCTTACTCGGATTTCTCCAGCACGCGGTTTGGGACGCGCACGACCGCGGCCGTCGGAGGTCGCAATGCATCCCAGAGGCGATCTGGTTTACATGGCGAATAGAGCGGATGACTCGCTCTCCGTTTTTGAGATAGTGGATACGGACGGTCGATTAAGTCTCGTTCGGTCCGTCGATGGGCTCGGCTCAAACCCTCGACACTTCAGCATCTCGCCAAGTGGACAGTTTTTATTGATAGCTAACGGTGGATCTGATGAAGTCGTCAGTTTTTGGCTAGACGACGGAGGTAGGAGCCCAAAGTGGACAGGACAGAGACTTGAGATCGGTACGCCAAGTAGCGTGGTTTTCGAATGAGCAATATGGCTTGGGTGTTGGTCCTTGGGCGGAAAATCTCGGGAACGCAGTATCTGGATTGAGAATTTGAAATGATAATAAACCGTTGGGGGTGAATCGTCGAGGCGTCAGCCTGATGTCTTCTGCCCATTTGGTCGACGATATTTACCAGGGAGTCGTGCCAGCACTCATTCCATTTCTCGTCGCGGAGCGCGGATATAGCTACGCAGCAGTCGCAGGCTTGATACTTGCCGCAACAGTCTTGTCGTCTGTGGGGCAGCCTGTATTCGGTTGGCTCGGAGACCGGCGCCCCAGACGTTGGATGATTTCGGTTGGTATGCTCACGGCGGCACTCGGAGTTGGACTTGTGGGGCTCTCGTTAAACTACACTACGACGTGGTTACTGATCGCACTCTCAGGCCTCGGAATTGCTGCCTTTCACCCCGAGGCGGCCCGAGCCGCACGACATGCAGCTGGGGACAGTAATCGCGCGATGAGCATATTTGCCGTGGGTGGCAACATTGGTTTTGCTCTAGGCGCGCTTATTGCGACACCGCTGCTGCTAGCCACTGGTCTTGGGGGAACCGCGTTTCTAGTTATACCCGCATTGGTGATGGCGATCATCTTAGTGAGCAGACTTAGGACAGTGCTAGATGGTCCAATCGCAGCCCGGCGGCGCGTAAAAGCAGTCACAGGGGTGGACAATTGGCCGGCATTCTTGCGGTTGACTGCTGTTGTCGTGGTACGTTCCATCATTTTTTTCGGCTTGACATCGTTCTTAGCGTTGTACTTTATCCACGATCTGGGCGCGAGCACAGTGCAGGGTGGGTTTGCGCTCACGCTGTTTCTGATCTGTGGCGCACTTGGAACATTCATTGGCGGGTGGATCGCAGACCGCTGGGGACGGTTGAAGAGTATCCGTCTTGGGTTTGCGCTGGCGATTCCTGCGATGGCCGGGATCGTTCTGTCGCCGACATGGCCACACGCAATGGTATTTGTTGCGCTAACCGGTATAAGCATCTTCATCCCATTCGCCGTCTTCGTCATCCTCGGACAGGACTATCTGCCTCATCGGATCGGCACGGCGAGCGGCGTGACTATCGGATTGGCCGTCTCGATCGGTGGACTGTTCGCACCAGTATTGGGCTGGATCGCCGACTCGATCGGGTTACAGCCAGTTCTGACGATCCTGATTGCCCTACCTTTGGTGGCATTGATTTTGACCGGTCTTCTTCATGATCCGGACTCCATGCCGCGTCATCCACGCCCAACGGGTGATGCTGCGGCGGAGGCGGCAGAGGAGGGCGCGATTTGAAGCTAATAACGCATCACGGCTTCGAACTCGACTAAGTCGTGCCTTGTCTATTTCGGCTTTCGTGTGGAAACATCCCTAAGCACTAAATAGGGCCAGCTCGGACGGCGCGTGGGGAAAATATGCACCTGTTTACGATGCTTCGAACCCTGGATTGTCTTGAACCGAAGGGTGTTTTCACCCGCTGAGGATATTTGTTATAACATAATCACACCACACTGATAATAGAGTCAGACTCATGACGTGCGATGTGCCGCATGTTTGAGATTGACCCTGAATGAAAGGTATAAAAGGTATGGAACGTAGGGAGCCGAGCGTGTGCCCGGCACTAGATGTCATCACAATGGGGCGCGTAGGCATCGACCTGTACCCGACGGTCGATGGTGTCACCCTCGACAACGTGCGTACATTTGAAAAGTCACTGGGAGGCACTGCAACCAACGTGGCCATCGCGGCCGCGCGCCACGGGCTGGAGAGCGCGGTAATCACTCGTGTTGGAGATGACCCATTCGGTCTATTCGTATACGCTGAGCTGCAGCGGGTAGGCGTGAATGACAAGTTCGTGCGCACAATTGCTGGATTAAATACACCAGTTGCCTTCTGTGAAATTTTCCCACCCGATGACTTCCCACTCTATTTCTATCGGTCCCCCAAAGCACCAGATCTTCGGATCGAGGCTGCCGAACTCGATCTGGCGGCGATTTCTCATGCCCGTATCTATTGGTCTACGGGGACGGGTCTCTCTCAAGAACCGAGCCGCTCAGCTCACTTTGCTGCGTGGCGCGCTCGCGGAAGAAAACCTATGACGATTCTCGACTTGGACTTTCGCCCGAAATTTTGGTCGTCCTTGCGCAGCGCGACGGAAGTCCTCGCAGAGGCACTCGCTTGCGTTACGGTCGCAGTCGGTAATTTGGAAGAGTGCGAGATAGCGGTCGGCGAAAGAGATCCGTATCGTGCAGCCGACGCGTTGCTAGACCTTGGAGTCGAACTCGCCATAGTAAAACAGGGTCCCGCAGGAGTGTTGGCGAAGACCCGCACAGAAACTGTGGTGGTTGCTCCGCACCCCGTGGAGGTCGTCAACGGTCTTGGTGCAGGCGACGGGTTCGGAGGAGCGCTCTGCTATGGGCTGTCGAAAGAATGGCCGCTTCGACGCACCCTTTCATTTGCCAACGTAGCAGGCGCTATCGTGGCGTCGCGTCGAGAATGTTCAACCGCGATGCCGTCAACTGCCGAGGTCGAGCAAACCTTGAAGAAGTTGGATAATGTTGATCGCTAATTGATGATGCCGCTCCCCGGAAGCTCAACGCGTGTCGCGGGAGGCCGAACCCTGAATAGGTCTGCTGGTCAAAGGCTGAGCAGTTGATGCTGACTTTCCGCACTTCTGCTGAGGGATATCTCTGGTATTACCGAGGTCTGCTTTTGGTGTAACCGGTGGAGGGGATCGCGAGCAGTTCCAGGACTTGGGCTTGTTGGTCGGTGAGTTCGGGTTCGAAGGTTTGCACGTGTTGCCCGTGCTGGTGGAGTTCGTGTCGAGACACGCCGGCGAAGATAGCCAGGACACGTTCGGCCGAGGGCGCGGGGCAACCGCGGAGTTCGGGATAGAGCGGGATGCTGTTCAAAGTGGCGGCGTGCATGCCGGTACGGATCTCGCGTTCGAGCAGCGCGTTGATCAGTAGCGCAAGGAATTGGCAGCAGAACAGGGCCTCGATCCGGACCGGGTTCTTCAGCAGCACCGGCGCGGCGTCTTGAACGGATTTGAGGAGGTGGTGACGGCGTTCGAGGTTGGGCTGGTAACGGTAGGCGGCCAGCACCTCAGCGTCGGAGAGCCCGTGATCGTTACTGATCAGGGGGGGTGTCCCTATGTTTTTGTCAAGCCGCTTTCGTGACTTTTTCGTCGTAGAGGGTGCCGTCGCGGAGCATGGCGAAGATCATGTCGCAGCGTCGACGGGCGAGGGCGATCAACGCTTGATTGTGGCGTTTCCCCTCGGCGCGTTTGCGGTCGTAATAGGCTCGGGAGACCGGGTGTTTGAGAGCCGCGAACGCGGAGAGGAACAAGGCCCGTTTCAGGGCCTTGTTGCCTTTGCGGGATGGATGGTCACCACGGATCGAGGTCCCGGACCGCCAAGTCACAGGGGCCAGGCCTGCGTAGGAAGCGAGGTGTCCAGCGGAGACGAATTCCTTGCCGATGACTTCGGTGATGATGCGTGCTTCCGTCCTGATCCCGACCGCCGGAATCGAACTCAGGACGACGTGAAGAGGGTGGGCCTCCACGAGGGCCTCGACTCGGGCCAGGACCTCGACACGGCCCGTTCGCAGATTGGCCAGCATGGCGGCCAGCTGCGGGAGCACCACGGCAGCTCCGGCGGTACCCGAGACCACCACGGTCTGCTCGCCGAGGGCGGTGAAGATCTCCGCCGCCCACCGAGCCCCTGCCCGCGGCGCATACTTCTTCAGCAGGGCTTCCACCCGTTTGGTGCCGGCTTTCTTCAGTGTGTCCGGCGTCGGGTATTTGGCCAGCAGCTCGGCCATCGCCGGGTG
Organism: Rhodoglobus aureus; assembly: GCF_039527955.1. NCBI lineage: Bacteria > Bacillati > Actinomycetota > Actinomycetes > Micrococcales > Microbacteriaceae > Rhodoglobus > Rhodoglobus aureus. The sequence goes on from NZ_BAAAKW010000032.1 coordinate 107,091, forward strand.
GTCCAGATGCGCACCGATGACCCGTTCCAAAGACGGGTGGACCTGGGTGAGCAGGCCGCGGATCCGGTTGCTTGTCGCGGTGGACTGCTGGGTGAGGTCGTCATCGAACCCGCAGAGCATGGACAGTTCGGCGGCTTGCTCGTCGGCGATGTCGATCGAGCGCAGAGTGTGCGGCATGGTGCGCGCTGCTTCGGCGATGATCGCCGCATCCCGAGCATCGGTCTTGGCCTCTCCGGGGTGCAAGTCCGCGATGCGGCGCATGGCCAGGCCGGGCAGGTAACCGACCATGACGCCGGCGGCTTGGGCCACGGCGACTGGCAGGGCGCCGATGGTCGCGGGCTGGTCCACGACCAGCAGCAGCGTGCCGTGACCGGCCAGAGAGTCGATGATCTCTCGCAGCTTGGCCTCGTCTTGCGGCAGCGCCTTGTCCAAGAGTTTCTTACCGGTCTTGTCGAGCGCTACCGCGTGATGATTGCTTTTGCCGACATCGACCCCGATGAAGACCTCCACCGATTTGTAATCCTTGATCATCCAACAACCTCCCGTAGCAGCGAATATTGCGCGAACAGCGCTGGCCTGTCCTACAGCGACACGAGTCGGCATCCACGTTACGGCTGACCTGCCGCGATGAAAACTGCCGCTGGTCCGGTCCCTATTAGCGATCCCCTGACGCCTCTCGGGTCCCGGTGACATCACCCCCCGGATCATTGATGACTGGGGGCACTAATCATGCCGGGACCCGACAGGCCAGCAACCCCAAGTCTTCCTCAACGCGGGGCCTACTAAAAAGGTAACGGGGGACTGCTGTCGGTTTGGTTGATTCTTGGACTGCATCGTTTTGCGATGCGGGAGGATGGTAATCATGCCGAAGAATTACACGGATGAGTTCAAGCGCGATGTCGTCGCGGTTGCGAAGCAGGGCGCGGCAACGCAGCGGCAGATCGCGAAGGACTTCGGTGTGTCGAAGTCTGCGTTGTCGACGTGGATGCGCGCGGCCGAGTTGCAGGAGCGTGGTCTCGTCGGGCCATCGACCGGAGCCGGAGCTGCTGGTGATGTGGTGGCGTTGCGGGAGGTGCTCAAACGTATCCGCCTGCTCGAGCAGGAAGCCGAGGTGATGCGGCGCGCTGTGGCGTATCTGTCTCAGGCGCAGCTCCCAAAATGATGTTCCCGCTGGTCCGTGACCTTGCCGCGCTGGATGCCCCGATACGGGTTCCCATCACGGTGGCCTGCCGGGTGCTGGGCTTCTCCCCGCAAGCGTTCTATAAATGGGTGAAGAACCCCATCTCCGACCGGGACTGGGACGATGCTCATCTTATTAACGCCGCGTTCGATGCGCATGCTGATGACCCGACGTTCGGGTATCGGTTCATCGCTGACGAACTCGCCGAATTGGGCTTCACCGCCAGCGAACGGCGTGTCTGGCGGCTCTGTTCCCAGCAGCGACTATGGAGCGTGCTTGCGAAGAAGAAGGGCCGCAACCGGAAACCAGGCCCACCCGTGCATGACGATCGGGTGCAGCGGGTCTTCACCGCGTCGAGGCCAAATCAGCTGTGGCTCACCGACATCACGGAACACAAAACGACTTGGATTCCAGTGATCGTTGCAACACCCTGAATGTGAGGGCGTGTGTTGTGGTCGGACGATCGAGGGGTAGAGAGAATGTGCAGTACAAGGCGAAGGAGC